>JAAZJI010000122.1 GCA_012800465.1 Spirochaetales bacterium | reverse complement strand
CCGGCGGTGATCACCGCCGGAGAACAGAAGGAGGCGGAAGCGGTCATCGAGCTCTTCGCCAAATGGCTTCCGACCCAGAACAACCTGATCCACAATCGGCAGGAGGACTACTACGAAGGCATCGAGCGGACCCTGGTCATCATCAAGCCGGACAACTGGCGGTATGCCTCCTCGCGTCCCGGCATGATCATCGACATGTTCAGCCGCAGCGGCCTTCGGATCGTCGCGATCAAGGTCCTGAAGATGAGCGTTTCCCAGGCGGTCCGGTTCTACGGGCCGACCAAGGATGGGCTGAAGAACCGGCTCGCCCCGATCTACGGGATGCAGGCACGGGAGCTGCTCGAACGGGAGTTCAACATCCCCCTTACGGAAGAGATCGAGAAGACCCTGACCGAATCCTTCGGGGACCTGTACAGCGAAGAGCAGTTCGAACGGATCGTCGAGTTCATGGCGGGAATCAAGACCTATGAGCGGCCCAGGGACGAGTGGGATGAGCCGGGTCTGGTGAAATCGATGATCCTCGTCTACGAAGGCAAGGATGCGATCGGCAAGATCCGGACGATCCTGGGGGCGACCGACCCGACCAAAGCCGCCGCCGGAACGATTCGCCGGGAGTTCGGCTCGAACATCTGCATCAACGCAGCCCACGCCTCCGACTCCGTCGAGAGCGCGGTCAGGGAGATGGGAATCCTCGAAGTGGAGAAGAACCACCTCGGAGGAGTCCTCAGGCACTACGTGGCGAATCGCTAGACCGTTTTTTCCTTCAGAGCACGGGCGTGGCGATGCGTCCGTGCTTCCGGCTTCCCCACCGGAAAGCTTCCTCCCGGTGTACTCCCACCATGAAAATGTATCCCCGGGCAAGCCATCCTCCACTTGTTCATCGTATAGGAAACCAAGTACAGTAAGCGCATGACCATTGAGCCATTCCTCAACATGCTGCCGATCCTTGTCATGATCCTCTCCGGATACCTGATGGGGCGCCTGCTGTCGCTCGACTCCAGGACGCTCGCCACGGTGGCCTCCGATATCTTCATGCCCGCCCTCCTCTTCATCTCGATGGCGACGACCGATCTGGACGGCTCGCTCGTCTCCTCCCTGATCGGGGCGTCGATCACCATCACCGCGCTGCTTTTGGTCGTGGCGTTCGGCTGGGCGAAGCTGGCCGGGCAGGATCCCTCGAAAACCGTCCCTTCCCTGGTCTTCATGAACTCCGGCATCCTGGCGATCCCAATGATGAAGCTCTATGGTGGGAACCTCGGGATGAACATGAGCGTGATTTTCGACTTCGGCCAGACATTCATGATGTTCACGATCGGGGTGTTCATCATCACCGGCGGATTGAAAGCCTCTTCGATCAAGGCCGCGTTCACCTCCCCGATCATCTGGGCGACCGTCTCGGGTCTTCTTGTCCGGACCCTCGCCGTTCCGATTCCCGAAACGATTCACCGGATCTTCCTCTACGCCGGCGATGGCGCCCCGGCTCTTGCCAGTTTCGCCCTCGGCGTCTCGCTGAAGGAGTTCAGGCTCACCGTGAAGATCGAGCTGGTCGGCGCCCTTTTCATCCGGTTCATCGGAGGGTTTCTCATCGGCCTGCTGGCGGCACGCCTCTTCGGCCTTCAGGGGATGGCCAAGGTCGTCGTGACGGTGACAGCCGCCCTTCCCTCGGCGGTCTTCACCAGCATCCTGCAGATCCGCCACGGCAAGGACGCGAACTTCGCCACCTCGATGGTCCTGCTCTCCACGCTCCTGGGAGCGGTTACGATTCCCATCTCGTTCGCCCTGGTGGGGTGAAGGGCGGAGACTTTCCGTCGGCAAAATGTCCAAACCATCCGCATGATCGGCTTGTTTCCCCCCCGGGGTGTGGGCTACACTGGGTGGTAACGTGCACAGGAGGGGGTCATGCTTACACGACGCGTGAAGTTCGGGTTCGGGATCGGCGACTTGGGAGGCAACCTCTTCTTCACGATCATCGGGTTCTATCTTCTCTTCTATTTCACCGATATCGTCGGCCTCAATCCCGCCTTGAGCGGAACGGCGGTGATGATCGGAAAGGTGTGGGATGCGATCACCGACCCGATCACCGGCTACTACTCCGATCGGACCAAGAGCCGCTTCGGGCGAAGAAGACCCTATATCTTCATCGGGGCGATCTTCTCCTTCTTCTTCATGATCCAGCTCTTCACCCCGGTTTCTTTTGCGAAGGAGATGAATCTTTTTCTCTATTACACCCTGGTCTATTCGTTGTTGAACACCGCCTACACGCTGGTGAACATCCCCTACACGGCGCTGCTGCCGGAGCTCACCGATGACTACCACGAACGGACCATCCTCACCGGATACCGGATGAGCTTCGCCGTCCTGGGGACCTTCGCCGGAGCGGCCCTGGTGATGCCGATCGTGAACGCCACCTCCTGGCCGGTGATGGGCGGGGTGATGGGGGGAATCATGCTGGCGTCGGCGATGATCACCGTCCTCGCGATCCGGGAACCGAAGGAGCATCCCAAGCCCGGCGAGGAGGGCTTCCTCTCCACCTTCGTCGAAGTGCTCAAGGAGAAGGTGTTTCTCCAGGCCCTTCTGCCCTGGATGTTCTTCATCACCGGGACGATGATGATTCAGGGTGGCCTGGTCTACTACTTCACCTACATCTATGGTGACGAGGCCCTCTTCCAGGTCGCCCTCATCGGCCTGCTCTCCTTCAGCCTCCTCTGTATCCCCTTCTGGGTGGCGGTCTCCAAGAAGATCGGCAAGAAACGGGTGTACATGATCGGGATGTCGATCATGAGCGTCGGAGTCCTTCTCTTCACCACCTTGGGGGCCACGTTCGGACCGATCTACGGCGTCGTGGTGATGAGCCTCGCTGGGATCGGTCTTTCGACCCACTACGTCATGCCCCACTCGATTCTCCCGGATGTCGTCGAATATGATGCCCATACCCGGAAGAAAGGACGGCGCGAGGGCGTCTTCTCGAGCATCTGGACCTTCAGCAGCAAGATCGGCCAAGCGTTCGCCCTCGCCCTCAACGGCTGGATCCTGGCGATCTTCGGCTATCAGGGAGGAGCCTTCCTCCCCCGGACGAAGCCCGGAATCATCCTGATCATCGGCCCGCTTCCGATCCTCTGGTATCTCCTTGGTCTTCTGATCCTTCGGCACTACCCGATCGACCAGGCGTTCTACAAGAAGATGATCGAACGTGACGAATAAGACGCTCTTTCCGCCTCCCGCCTATGTTCCCGCCGCCCGGGCGCTCGTTGCGCTCTTCGGACGGCTCTATCTCCGGTTCGCCTTGGGGGTGTCGAAGATCGAACTTCCCGGACGGGAAGTCCTGCAGTCCGAGCTGAAACGCTTCAAGGAGGGGCGGACCTCCCTGATTATCGCCTTCCGCCACACCGCGGTCGAGGACGCCCCCACCCTTCTTCTTGGGGTGAAGAACCCCCACCTCCGCTTCCTCTATGGCCGGGACGTGGTCAACTGGGCGGGAAAGCCGACCAAGTTGCTCTTTCCCGCCCTCGGGTTCGTCGCGGTGGAGAACCGGGGGAACAACCGCGAAAGCGCCCGATATCTGCACACGGAAGTCCAGGACCCCCGCTTCCCGATCGCCCTGGCCCCCGAAGGCCAGGTAAGCTACCACGCCTACAGTTGCGCCTCGATCGAACCGGGGGCTGCGCACCTCGCTTCCTGGGCCCTTGAAGGTCCCCGGGAGGAGGTCGTCATCCTTCCGGTCGGCATCGGCTATCGATATGCGAAGGACGAGGAGCGCTTCCTCTCCGGTCTCATCACCCGCTGGGAGAAGGAATCCGGCATCCCTGTCGACCGGAGTCTTCCTTCGGATGGACAGATCCGCTTCATCGGGTCCGAGACCCTGAAGCTGGTCAACACGTTCTGGAATCTGGACCTGACCCTGGAAGGCTCCTTCATCGAACAACGGGATCGCCTGTGCGACTCCCTGCTCGCCTACTCGGAGTCGCTGGGCGGCATCGAGGACACAAGCGGATCGATCATCGACCGGCTCTTCCGGGTCCGCTACCGGGCGGTGGGCGTCCTGAACGATACCGACCGATCCTCACTGAGCGAAGAGGAGCGGAAGCTCCATGACCGGGAGGTCGAACGACAGCGGATCTCCAACCACGCTTCCCAGGTTGTGGACGTGCTGGAATACCTTGATCTTGACTACCTGGAAGGAAAGCATACCGTCCAGCGGTCGATCGAGGTGCTGCTCTCCCTCCTCGATGTGCTGAATCGCCTCCAGGGGGGGATGATCAACTCCCGCTTCAGTCCCAAAGGGAAGAAGGCGTTCATCCTCGGCGGAACTCCGATCGAGGTCCGAAAGACCTTCGGCCACCTCACCGGCAGGAAAAAGCGGCTGAATGCGATCACCCGCACCCTCGAGCAGCGGTTGGACGAAGTGAGCCTCAGCCTTGAGGAGGTGATGCTTCAGTCAAGGTGAACGTCGGATCGAAGGTCCTGTAGTATCCCCGATGCCGCTCATCCATCAACGCGGCGATGCGGACCATCATCTCGTCGGCGAGAGTCTGCCGGCCCGCGGCGTCAAGGCGCCCTTCACCTCCGACCGGTCGGAAGACCTCCCCCACCCTAATCGTGATCCTCGTCCGCCGGAACCGCAAAAGGTTCCGTTTGAACCGATCGAACCCCGTCACCGCGATCGGAACCATCGGGGTCCGGTTCCGATAGGCGATGAAGGCGATTCCTCCCTTTCCACGCTGAAGGGTTCCGTCCTTGCTGCGGGTCCCTTCCGGCGCGATCGCGAAGATCTCTCCTCGATCGAGCACCGCGAAGATCGCGTCCATCGCCTTCCGGTCGACATTGCCCCGATCGACGGGGATCGACCCCCAGAGCTTCATCAGGGAGCGGGTGAACGGATTCTTCCAGAGCTCCTTTTTCGCAAGGGCGTGCATCGCCCGTGGCTGGAGGAAGACATAGAGCATCGGTCCCTCGAAGACCGAGGTATGATTGACGATCATCATCAACGGACCTGAGCGGGGGACCTTCGCCAGTTCGCTGCGGTCGATCGTGAAAAAGAGTCTGAAAAAGGTTCTCAGCACGCTGTTGACGAAACGCTTGGGGAAACTCATGGCCAATCCTACAAAAGAGGGCCGAAAGAGACAAGCGTCATCGGATGGCGCTTTTCAAACCCGCTCCGGTGAGGGGGATCAGGGCTTTCTTATCAGCCAACGTCGGATCTTGCTTCAGGGCGACCCGGTAGGCGGCCAGATTGGCCGCTGCGGTGTGCTCCACGTACACCCCCATCCTCGCCAGGTCGCCATGCGATGTGAGGATCTCCTCTTCCGTCACCGTGACGAAGCGGCCCCCGAGGTCATGGACCGCCTCCAGGATCTGCGCTCCCCGGGCGGGCTCACCGGTCGCGATCCCTTCGGCAAGGGTCGGTGAAACCGAGACTGATCGAGGGGAAAGGGATCCTTGCTCATAGGCTTGGGCCAGAGGGGCGCAGCCGGCCGCTTGGAGGGCGATGACCAGCGGATGGGAATCGATCAGATTCCATGCTTCAAGCTCCTTGAGCGCGATATACACCCCCATCAGGAGGGTCCCGTTGCCGACCGGGACGATGAGAACGTCCGGCAGTGATCCAAGCTGTTCGAAGAGCTCGTAGACATAGGTTTTTGTTCCTTCCCAGAAGAACGGATTGAAGATGTGGCTTGCGTAAAAGATCTCGGATCCGTTCACGAAGTCGATCGTCGCCCGGGCGGTCTGATCCCGCGAGCCTTCGATGAGATGGATCCTCCCGCCATGCGCTTCGATCTGGGTCAGTTTCTTTTCACTGGTCGAAGAGGGCACGAACACCTCCGTGGCGATCCCGGCCCGGGCGGCATAGGCGGCAACCGCGGTCGCGGCGTTGCCGCTGGAGTCGATCGCACAGCGCCTGACCCCTGTTTCCACCATCAGAGCGGCGAGCATCGCCGCCCCCCGGTCCTTGAAGGAGAGCGTGGGCATCAGGTAGTCCGCCTTGCCGAAGAGGTGTTCGTCCAGCCGGATGACCGGCGTCCCCCCCTCGCCCATCGTAATCCGCTTGATCGTCTTTTCTTCAAAGGGGGGCAGCGCTGACCGATAGCGCCAGAGGGAATGATCATTCTTCAAAGCACCGAAAGCCGGAACGGTCTTGGAATACGAAAGATGGAACAGCGAACCGCATTCACAGGTATAGCGTTTTGATGCGATCGGATAGGTCTTGCCGCACTGTTTGCAGAGATATCTCATCATTCGACTTCATCCTTCAGCTTGGCAGGATCGACATGCCGGATCGCCGAACGGGCGAGCACCACGGTCGGATCGATGAGCGGAAGTGAAATCGTCTCCCTTGTGAGCGCAAGCGGAAGCTCCGTGCACCCGAGAATCAGGGCTTCGGCTCCCCTCTCGTGCAACTTGTACGCCTCTTCAATCAGGATCGCAAGCGCTTCCGGGCTTACCGGCGCCCGGGCCTTGATTCCATACGTTTGATTGTAGATCGCATCATGCACCCGCTCTCGGCTCTCCCTGTCAGGTTCGATCAGGGTGATGTGGGGATACGCGCGCAGGGCATCGGGATAGGTCTTCAGGGCATGGGTGCCCTTTGTCGCAAGCAAGCCGATCGTCGTTCGCCCGGGAAACCGCGTTCCTATATGCTTCGCCGTCTCCTCGATCATATGCAGCAAGGTGATCTCGGGATGAGAATCCCGGAGTTTCTTCCTAAGCGGATCGAAGATCGGAGGCGCATGGGCGGTGTTGCAGGGAACGATCAGGGTCGAAGCGCCCAAGCCGATCAATTGAAGGGCGTTTCGATACAACCCTTCAGCCGGGTTGCTTCCCCCCTCGAGAAGAAACCCGGTCCGGTCTCCGATCGACCTCGGCGTGGAGGTGAGGTACAGGTGGATGTGCTCCTGATCCGTTGCGGCATTGGTATTCT
>JAAZJI010000121.1 GCA_012800465.1 Spirochaetales bacterium | reverse complement strand
GTGTGCAGGGGGTTCAGACAGGTCGTAACTTTCATCCGTTCAACCTTGTTCACCGTCGAACGGTCGGTGAAGTAGACGCCCACCTTGTCCAAAGGAGGCCTGCCGTTCTTGAAGGTGTCCTCGATGACCAGATACTCCGCCTCCTCGGCGTTGACGAAGAACGCGATGTGGGCGTTGTTTTTGGTTACGATCAGACCGCCGCTTTTAAAGCCGTCCTGTTTGAGGATTTCGACGATCTTCGCATCCGGGCGGGGGGTGATCTTGTCGATCATCGACCAAGGATAGGCGACGTTCTCATCGAGGTAGGTGAGGAACTCCTTCTCCACATGGTCGCGTTCCGCCCAGCCTCGGCCGATCGTCTTGACCGCGTCGGCGATCCGGTCGCCGTTCGCCGAGCAGTTGTCCATGCTGACCAGGGTGAGATTGCCGCCCTTTTCCCGATACCGATGGTAGAGGAGGCTCGTCAGCTTCGCAAGGAAGGATTTCGGCGCCTCCGTCCCTTCCTCGATGTCCTTCGCGATCGATTCGAAAAGCGTGCCGTCGTTTGAGCGGATGGCGTACGCCTTCTCCGTGATCGTGAAGCTCACCATCTGGAGCGAGGGGTTGGCGAAGGTCCGTCTGAAGAACTCCCAGTCCTCGGTGAAGGTCGGCTCGACCGGCCTCGCGGCGGCGACGGAGGCGATGACCTCCTTGTCGACGGTCCCGTCGCTCTTGAGGGTGATCGCCAGGATCAGGTCGTCCTGCTTGGTGAAGACCTCCTCGATCACCTGGTAGTCGTAGCTGCCCCCGACGATGATCCCGCTCTTCACCAGCCCTTGGTTCAGCAGCTCCTGCTGCAGGCGGGCGAGGAAGCCGCGGAAGATGTTTCCCCCTCCGAAGTGGACCCAGGTGGGGTGCTTGATGGTCTCTTCGATCATCGCTTGCCGATCGTAGGCGGGCAGGCGGTAGCCCTTCTCCTCCCACCGTTTCCTGTCGGTCAGGCTCTTGTTGCTCAGAATCATTGCTATTCCTCCTTTTGGATATCGATCCGGTCGGTGAAGCGGCCGCTGTGCGCCCACAGTCCGATGGCGGGGTTCGAGATGTAGTAGAAGCGCTCACCTTCGCTGTCGGTGTTCCACCCGTCCTTCAGGTTCTCGATCGGGTAGCGCCGAAGCATCTGTTTCAGGTCGCCCCACTCGTAGCCTACCTGCTCGATCTCCTCCCTGGCGAGCCTGCCGGGGCAGTAGCGGATCGTGAACCGCCCCTCGGAGGATCCGTGGATCAGGTGCGCGGCAGCCGAGAGGTTGTTTCTGAGGTCTTCGTGCCGCTCGACGTCGGAGAGGACCTTCGGGGTCCCCTTGTAGCCGTACTTGCGGATCAGCCGGTCGATCTCCTCATCCTCCCCGAAGCCCGCGACGGCGGGGGCCAGGACGATGAGCTCACCTTCGTCGGCGATTGCCATCCGGGTGCGGTAGATCGACTTGTTTCCGAGCCACGTGGTCCGGAACTCCTCCGGATCGAGGTAGACGACCACCTTCTCGAGGGGTTCGGGAACCATCGTGAAGTTCACTTCCAAAGAGAGCGCCGCCGCCTCTTCGTAGCAGGATCGGTCGTCACCGACGAAGAGGCCCATCGGCTTCATCTCCCCTTCATCATCTCGTCCGATGACGGTAAGCGCATAGACGAGCGGCAGATCCTTGGCGAAGTGCTCTTCGGCATAGTCGAGAACCGCCCGGACCGGGGAATCGGTGCGGCCCATGATCCGTTCCATCCCGTAGACCGCCCCGAGGTAGTGGCTCTTGTTGATCCCGTCCGCCCCTCCGGTGCCGACGAAGACGTTCTTGTTGTGGTTCGCCATCCCGAT
>JAAZJI010000120.1 GCA_012800465.1 Spirochaetales bacterium | reverse complement strand
CGGTCCGCTCAAGCGTCCGCTTTCTGGACAACGTCATCGACGACACGCCGTACTTCTTCGAAGAGAACAGGAAGCAGCAGCAGGGCGAGCGGAGGATCGGGCTCGGGACGATGGGCCTTGCGGACATGCTGATCAAGATGGAGCTCGCCTATGGAAGCGAGCCCTCCCTGAAGTTCATCGACGAGCTCTACAGGTTCATCTGCCTCGAAGCGTACGACGAGAGCTGCAACCTCGCCCGAGAGAAGGGGAGCTTCCCCTTCTTCGATGCGGAGAAGCTGCTACAGAGCGGCTTCATGAAGCAGATGCCCGACGAGATCCGGGAGAAGGTCCGCACCCATGGCCTGAGGAACGTCACCCTCCTGACCCAGGCACCGACGGGGACGACCGGAACGATGGTCGGCACCTCGACGGGGATCGAGCCCTACTACTTCTGGGAGTGGGAGCGGACCGGCCGTATGGGAACCAACATCGAGCGGGTCAAGGTGTACGACGACTGGGTCAAGGCGAACCCCGGCAAGGAGAAGCCCGATTACTTCGTCAGCGCGATGGATCTCGCTCCGGAGGGGCACGTCTATGTCCAGGCGGCGATTCAGCGCTGGGTCGACTCCTCGATCTCCAAGACGGGGAACACCCCCCGGGAGTACACCGTCGAGCAGACCGGCAAGCTCTACGAGCTGCTCTACGACACGGGGTGCAAGGGTGGAACCACCTACCGGGACGGCTCCCGGGACACCCAGGTCCTGACGATCAGGAAGGATGAGGAAGAAGAGAAGAAGGAGACGGTGCTGACCTTCACCGACCCCAAGCCGCGGGTCCGGGCGACGGTCCTTCGGGGGACCACCTACCGCAAGGCGACCCCGATCGGGACTGCGTACATCACCGTCAACTGCGACGGCCCCGATCCGAGCGACATCTTCGAGGGGTTCATCAACGTCGCCAAGGTCGGTTCCGACGTCGCCGCCGACGCCGAAGGCCTCGGGCGCCTGATCAGCCTCATCCTCCGGATGCCCTCGCCGCTGACGCCCGAGCAGCGGGCTCGGACGATCATCACCCAGCTGAAGGGGATCGGCAGCGGCCGGTCGATGGGTTTCGGGAAGAACCGGGTGATGAGCCTGCCTGACGCGGTCGCCCAGGTGCTCGAGGAGCATCTCGGGTCTCCTCCGAGCGAACGGCCTCCGATGAATCTGCCGGACGAGGAGGATGAGGAGGAGGGCGAAGGTCAGCTCTTTTTGAATCTGCCCGCTTCCAACCCCGGTTCGATCCAGGCGGACATCTGCCCGATATGCGGAAACGGAACCTTCATGAACATCGAAGGATGCCGGAAGTGCTTCTCCTGCGGGCACAGCGAGTGCTGAGAAGGAAGGTTAATAAGAAGGAATGGGTTGGAGGCCTGCGGAAAGCGGGCCTCCACGTCGTCATATCAGCTCAAGCTTTGCTTCGAACTCCCCGTCGAGGGGGAAGATCGGCCGGGGCAGGTTCCTGTATTCGAGCCGCTCGAAGAGCTCGTCGGAGGATCCGGTGGTCAGGGCCATCATCGAACGCCGGGCGATGGCGCGGATCTCCGGCTCCAGATACCCGAGCTTCACGACGATCACCTTCCGTTTTTCGACCTCCACCCCCAACGCCCGCATCATCTCGGGGTCGTAGCATCCGGCGTGCTTCGTCATCGCGACCACGTCGATCCCCCCGATGTGCAGCAGGGCGAGCCGGGTCCCATGCTCCCATCGGTCGTACAGCGCCTTGACGGTGAACGATCCGACCACCGGGGAGGATTTTTCCGGGTCGAAGCGACTGCCGATCCGGCTCTCGATTACTTCTCCGACTCCGGCCTTCTCCGCCTCCGCGACGATCTGCGGGTCGTAAAAGCCCTGATAGATCAGCGGCGGATCGAGCCGCGAAAGCTCCGGATCCTCCAAGAGGAGGTGCAAAAAGCCGGTCACGTCCCCGCTGCTGCCCGCGGTGGGATTGTCGCCGCTGTCGCTGATCACCACGGGATGGACCCCGTCGGCCAGCGACCCCTTCGTCGCTTCCAGGGCCTCTTCGGGCAGGTGGGTCTCGGTGTAGAACGTGAACTCGTTGCGCTTCGCCCAGAACAGGTCGGCAAGCTCCCTCGCCAGGTCATCGGCGAGGGCCTGGTCCTCTTCCGTGACGACCACCGCATGGACTCCGTTCTCCGCCCCGTCCGCCCAGGGGAAGCCCAGCAGATAGGAGCAGGCGAGGACCGAGGAACGGCGTTCCCGCCTCCGAAGCTCCCCGATCAGGGAGCGCATCGGCTCGACGCCGGTTTCGCTCTGCTCGCCGGCAATGAGCATCGGGACGCGCACCGCCGCCATCGTCGGCCGCTTCTTCGACTCCAGCGTCCGGATCGTCATCAGGGCGGCATGGATTCCCGTCTCATAGGTGTCGGTGTGCGGAGCGCACTTGTACCCGACGAACCCCGAAACGAGGCTTTTCATTCTCTTCGTCAGCGTGGCGTGCATGTCCAGCGAGGCGAAGATCGGGATCGACGGTTCGATCGCCCGGATCGAGGAAAGGAGGTCCTGCTCCGCTTCTCCGATCCCTTCGACCCGCATCGATCCGTGGAGGGGGAGACAGAGCGCATCCAGCGGCCCGGCGTTCCTCAAGTCGGTCAAAAGCTCCTCCTTGAGCTCTTCATAGCATGAGCGCTCCCACACCCCGTTGGGAACCGCCCGGGCGACGAGGGAGGGGACAACCTCATATCCGGCGGCGATGAGCGTCTGGATGATGCCGCTTGCGGAGCTCTCCCGTTTGACCAGAAGCTCCTCCCCGCGCGTGACCCGGATCTCCTCCCGGGAGGTCAGGATCGGGTTGAAGGTGTCCGACTCATGGTGGAGTCCGCCAACAAAGATTCGTCCTTTCATTGTTTGTACTCCTTCATCGTCATCATCAGGTCCGGGCAGGTCAGCTCGGTGCGCTTCATCGGCTCGCCGACGGTGCTCACTTCGAGCTGATGGGTCCCGGATCGGAGGTGAAGCTCCTCGGCGAGGATTCCCGATCGCTGCCCTGCCTGGAGGGTCGCATGCCACAGGAGCTCGTCGAGCCTGATTTGGACCTTCACCGCCTCTTCCAGCGGGGGTTCATGCTCCCAGACCAGAGAATAGGTTCCATTCTCCTCGAGGGCGGCCTTCCACGCCAAGGTGGTCGCAATCGGCTTGTAGGTGTAGTAGTCCGTGCCCCCATAGCGGTAGTGCACGCTGCCGAACGTGGGCGTTCCGAGCGGAAGGTCGGCGCTCGGTAGGCGGGGGTCTTCCGCTTCGAGGGGCTTTTCCCGGAGCCGTTTCCCGATTCCGAGGAGCACCTCCTCTTCGAACGGGACGATCGAGCCGTCCCCCTTGAGGCCGATG
>JAAZJI010000119.1 GCA_012800465.1 Spirochaetales bacterium | reverse complement strand
AGGTGTTCGCTTCACCGTACTGCACGGGATGTTCGGCACTGGAGGGGTATTCGGCTTCAAGCCTGAAGGAACTCCACGCCTCCTTGACCTCTTCGACGGAGAGATCCTTTTCGGTATCGATCCATACCGCTTCGAGATGTCCGAACATCACCGGAACCCGGACGGTGTAGCAGAACACCTCGGGATCGAAGTCGAGAATCTTCTTGATCTCCCGTTCGACCTTCTCCTCTTCACCACCGATGTACGGTATGCAGTTGTCGGTGATGTCAAAGGAGGAAAGGCCGGGATATCCCGCTCCGCTGACGCTCTGGTAGGAGTGCATCGTCACCGACCTGATCCCGTACTTCATCAACGGCGCGAGAGCCATCGCCAGTCCGGTGGTCGAGCAGTTGGCGTTGGTGACGACGAACCCTTTCTCGGGATATCCCTGCTTCCTGATCAGATCCAGCTGGTCCAGGTTCGCCTCGGGAATGAGGATTGGAACGTTGGGATCGTAGCGCATCGAGGACGCGTTGGAGAACACATAGAATCCGTTGTCCCGCAGCTGCGGCTCCGCTTCGCGGGCGATCTCGGCGGGAAGGGCGCTGAAGACGATCTTCACCCCCGCTTCCTTCATCGCATCGATGTTGAACTCCTGCACCACTGTCTCTTTGACCTTCTCGGGCATCTCGAAGGGCATCACCCAGTGGACCGTGGAAGCGTACTTGAGGCCTACCCGGGTGGCGGAAGCGGTGGCGTAGGCGACCTCGAACCAGGGATGGTCCGCCAACATCCACATGAACACCTGTCCGACCGCGCCGGTGGCACCCATGACGGCAACGTTTATCTTTTTTTCCATAGGTTCGACTCCTTGCGTGATACCCTAGCGATTTCTTCATCTTTACGCAAGACTTTATTAACAAATAATACTATTTTTTAACAAAATGTTATTATAGAAACTTTCTACTCAGGATGTCGACCGTCTTTTCGCACTACTCGCTTGAACCGCTCGAGAGGAATCGTGAAGACGATTCCGTTTCCGGGGCTGGCCAATCCGGGAATCTTCGCCATCGACCGGATCGCCGCGTCGACGACCTCATTCTCGGCGATCATGAAGAGTACTTCCTTTTCCGGCACGAGATAGGAGCCGTGGAAGGCGATGTCGTCGGGATTCGCCGTTCCCCTCCCCTCGACGATCGTTCCTCCGCCCACCCCGGCTTTTCGGGCCGCATGGAGAACGTCCCAGCCGTATCCGCTTGGGCAGATGACGCAGATCATGGAAAGAGTGCTTTCAATTGACTTTGTACCGCCTTCATTCGATCGCAGAGGCATCGCGGTGAGAAGGAGTTTACGGATTCTGCACGTACGCATCGCTTCCCACACCCGATCTTTTATCGAATCGTCGACGATGGTAAGAAGGATCTCCCGGTGGAAATTCGTCAACCCGAGCAAGCTTAAAAGCCCGCTCGCACCACTGCCCTGGCCGGTGAGAATCGTGCCACCGGGACTGCCGGCGGCTTTTGCTACATCCATAAGCCGTTCGGCTTTTCCTTCGTCGACGATGGCGAATATCAAGGTTTTCATCACGCTTGATTCTCCTTCTTCTGCTTGGCTTGTATTCTCTTGTACAGCAAGCCAAGAATTTGGACGACCAATACAGGAGTAATGGATACGAAGGCGACGACTCCAAACGCATCGCCGGGATTTCCGGTTTCCAACCCCATCGACGATCCGATTGCGAAGGCAAGGATGAAGGTGGAAGCCATCGGGCCGGAGGCAACCGTCCCGCTGTCAAAGGAGAGTCCCACAAACAGCTCGGGAACGAAGAAGGCGAGCGTAAGGGCGATTACATAGGCAGGGAAGATGAAGGTCCAGAACGGAAGTCCGGTCCAGATTCTCAAGACCGCCAAAAAGACCGACAGCCCCACTCCGATCGATATCGCAAGCAACATGATCGATCTGCGAAGATGTCCTTTGGTGATCTCTTGCACCTGATTCACCAGCACCCAGACCGAGGATTCGCTGATTGCGGTGATCGCTCCGATGACAAGGCCGGAGAAGAGCAGCAGATAGGGACTGATTTGTCCCAAGAGGTATCCTATCTGGTAGCCAACGGGAATGAAGCCTCCGGTGGAGCCGATGAAGAAGAGGGTCAAGCCGATATAGAGATAGACGAAGCCCACCACGGCACGAAGCATTTGGCGAGAGGGCATCTTCAAGAGAAAGACTTGATAAAGCAGGCTGAGGATGAACATCGGGGTGATCGCCTGGGTCGCCATCTGCACGCTGGGTCGAATGAGTGCGATGAAGCCGCCTGCCTGGCTGACGGCCGCCTGGGAACCTTCACTGGTGCTGGTGCCGGGTGACACGATGCCGAGGATGATCAGGGCAAGAGCGGGTCCGATGAGCGCCAAAGAGACATAGCCGAAGCTGTCGGCCTCTTTCTGTACTTTCTGGACGCGGGCGACGCCAAGCCCCAACGCCATGATGAAGGGGACGGAGAGCGGACCGGTGGCCGACCCTCCGCTGTCGAAGCCGATCGCCATCATCTCGGCGGTGCTGAAGATCGCCAACGTAAACACGATGATGTAACTGACCAGATAGATCCAGATGACGGGGATGCCGTAGACCTGGCGGAGCATTCCCACCATCACGTAGAAGCCGACTCCGATGGCGATCATCGCCACCATGACCCGGGTGTTGATCGCGGGGTTGACCGAGGTGACCTGTTCGCTCAGCATCGCGATGTTCGGTTCGGCGATGATGATGACGATCCCGGCGATGAAGCCGGTGGCCCCGATGAGGAAGTTGCTCCGAGTGCGGGTCACCGCAGATCCGATCCTCTCACCGATCGGTAACACCCCCAGATCAACACCGAGGAGCAGCAATGAAAGGCCGAGAATGATAAGAATACCGCTGATGTAAAAAGATCCGAGCACGCCTTCCTCCAGAGGGGCGATGAAGAAGTGCATGATCGTCACAAGGATGAGAATCGGAATAATGGAGGAGCTTATTTCCTTGATCTTGTTTACTAGTTCCATTATGCTGCCTCACTTCTTATACAATATCGAATTAGTAACCGTTCTTGGATAAAAGGTCAAGCAAAACCCATCCCCCCTTGACGAGCGGCGATGCAATCCGTATCATGCCAAAGGTACGGACCTTGGGGGTATAGCTCAGTTGGTAGAGCGCTTGAATGGCATTCAAGAGGTCAGGGGTTCGACTCCCCTTACCTCCAACAGATAAGGTAGTGGATTTT
>JAAZJI010000118.1 GCA_012800465.1 Spirochaetales bacterium | reverse complement strand
TCGAGCCGAAGCAGAACATCACCTACGCCCTGATGGCGGCGAAGCTCTACGAACCCTACGATCCGCTGCTCACCGCCACCCTCCTGAAGAACCTCGAGAAGGCGAAGGCGAACGAGAAGGAGGATGGCAACGGCAAGACGATCGCCCTCGAACTGATGAAGCTCCTGCCCGGGGAGGTCGAAGCGGCGTTGTTCTACATCCTGAACCGGACCCTCGCCCTGCCAAGCGATCAGCAGGACCACTACGGGTTCTTCCGTCTCGACCGGTTCAAGGAGGAGGAAGGACGCTTCGCCCTGACGATCACCAACGAGCAGTGCCTGAAACGGCACCGGATCGTCGCGAGCATGGGAAAAGGGAAATATTCGCTGATCGTGGACTCCCGACCCTTCGAGCTGACTTCCGCGGATATCCCCCCGCGGATGCGCATGGAGCTCCTTGGGCAGATCGACAAGCGGATCTGCACCGTCGACGAGGACCAGATCACCCGGCTCGACCAGAGCCTGGCCCACTACAGCCTCCTCGCCCAAAGCGCCCCCGAGGTGCTTGAGCCGGTCTATCAGCAACTCGTCGGATGGGCCATCAGCATGATCAAGGGGCTCTTCCTCTTCGAGCGGATCCGCTTCTGGGAGCACTACAAGGAGCGCTTTCTACGGGTTCTCGACTTCCTCGTCGGCTATGGCAAGGCCGAGGAGATCCACCTGCTTGGAGAGGTGTTCGACCGGGTGCTCTTCGATCTGGCCGAGATGATCCAGCGCAACGGGCTTTTCGAGCAATCGATCCGCTTCGTTTCCGAGTTCCTCCGGGAGGTCCGAAGGCGCGGCTTCCAGCCGGCCCTCACCAAGATCCAGGATGCCCTCTACCCCTACATCGTCGGTGAACGGCTCCTGGAGGTCGAAGAGGATATCGAGCGGGTGAACGCCCTTTCCCGCGACCTGAACTTCGATATCTCGGCTATCGACCACCTAGCAGCAATCGAGCGTGAGTGAGGGATTCCTCGCTTGCGCTCTCCCCGCTGAGCATCCGCGCTATTTCGCGGACCCGTTCCTCGCCTTCCACCCGCTTGATCCGGGAGTGGCTCATCCCCGCCTCGACGACCTTGCTCACCGTCAGGTGGACATTCGCCTTGCTGGCGATCGAGGCCAGGTGGGTGATGACGATCACCTGATGGGTCCTGCCCAGCTCCTCCAGCTCCTTCGCCACGCTGACGGCGACCGCCCCGCCGATACCCGCATCGACCTCGTCGAAGATCAGGGTCGGCAGCTCGTCCTGTCGGGCGAGCGTCACCTTGAGCGCCAGCATGATCCGTGAAAGCTCCCCGCCGGAGGCGACCTCGGCGATCGGGTGGAGATCCAGCCCGGGGTTGGCGCAGATCATGAAGGAGATCTCATCCAGCCCATGGGGGGCGGGCGGGATCTCCCTGAAGCGGATCTCGAAGACCGCTTCCTTCATCCCGAGCGTCCGAAGCCGCTTCTCCACGTTCCCGGCAAGAAGAGCCGCCGCCCTCTTGCGTCTGGCCCGCAACGCTTCACCGGCCTCAAGCAGGAGGCTCTCCTGCTCGGCAATCCTCTTTTCCAGTCTGCTGAGTTGGATTTCCCCGTCCTCGCGCATCGAAAGCTTCCGGGCGATCTCCACCCGGAACTCCAGCACCCGTTCCAGGGAAGGACCGTACTTCTTCTTCACCCGCTGGATCTGCGCCAGCCGGCCCTGGAGACGATCCAGCTCCTCCTCGCTGAAGGTCAGGGACGAGAGCCGGTCACGCAGGCTCTCATAGATGTCCTGAACCTCGATCGCGCTCTCCTCCAGGCGAGCGGTAAAACCCTCCAGGCTGCGGTCCGCTTTCGCGGCGGGGTCGAGCTCCTGCTTCGCGCCTCTCAGCGAGGCAAGGACGCTCGAGCTTTCAAAGGAGTGGAGCAGCGAACTGCATCTGGTCAGCGCTTCATGGATCTGCTCGAAGGAGGAGAGGCGCCGGATCTCCTCCTTCAGCTCCTCATCCTCTCCTTCCTTCGGGTCGATCGCATCCAGCTCCTCCTCGGCGAAGCGGAGAAACTCCTCTTCACGAAGCGCGGCTTCGAAGAGGGCCTTCCGCTCGTCGAGCTCTTTTTTGAGGAGCTGAAGCTCGCTCCACCGCTTTTGGTAGTCCGCTTTCTCCTTCAGGCACTCCCCGCTTCGATCCAAGGCCGTTCGCTGGGCTTCACTTTTGAGCAGGCTCAGGTGGTCCTTCTGTGCGCTGATCTCAAAGAGCCGGGAAGCGAGCTCCCCAAGGTCGCTCCGGGGGACCATCCGCCCCTGGAGCAGAGCGGAGGAGCGCCCGTTGCTTCGGATCGTCCGGGAAAGCAGAAGCCCGTCATCCCCCAGCTCGATCTCCCGCTCGGCGAGGAAGGCCCGGATCTCTCCATCGACCCCCTCTCCGAAGGTGAACGACGCGTTCACCGTGGCGCTTTCCGAACCGCTGCGGATGACGTGACTGTCCACCTTCTCCCCCATCAGCATCGACAACGCCCCGAGGATGATCGACTTCCCCGCGCCGGTCTCCCCGGTGATGACGGTGAATCCCTCTTCGAACCCGATCTGCCGATCCTCGATCAGCGCGTAGTTGTGGATCTGCAAGCGATCAAGCATGCGCCGCTCCTCCCGCCCAGTTGAGCTTCTCACGGAGCACTTCGATGTAGTTGCGCTTTTCGCTTGTGACGAGGAGGGTCCTGCTCCGTGATTTCTCGACGATCAGCTCATCCCCCTCTTCAAGGGCGAAATTCTGCTGTCCGTCGACGGACAGGACGATTCCGGTTCGTTGACCGGGAGAGATGGTGAGAGTGATCAGGGACTCGCCGCTGAGCACCAGGGGCCGATTGGAAAGGGTGAAGGGACAGATCGGGGTGATGAGCAGGGTCGAGAGCTCAGCATCGAGGATCGGCCCGCCGGCGGCGAGGCTGTAGGCGGTCGAACCGGTCGGAGTGGCGATGATCATCCCGTCCGCCCGGAAGCACCCGGCATGGGTCTCCCCCACCTTGAGGCTCATCCCGATCACCTTGCTGATGCCGGAGGAGGAGACGACGATCTCATTGAGCCCGTGGGCGGTGAAGACCCGTTCGCCCTTCCGATAGACGCCGACACGGATCATCAGTCGGCGGCTGAGGGTGTAGGAACCGTCAAGAAAGCGGTCGACCGCCTCCTTCCACTCGTCGACGGAGATCTCGGTGATATAGCCGAAAGTGCCCAGGTTGATCGCCAGGATCGGAACTCCGAGGGTCTGGAGGTGACGGGCGCAGTACAGCACCGTCCCGTCCCCGCCGAGGCAGATCACCAAGTCGGTGTCCTCAGCCACGATCGGCTTGTCCTGTTCGACCGTGGTCCGCCATATCGTGCATTCGATCCCCTTCGCTTCGATGTAGGACCGGATCGTAGCGCTGAGGGAATGGGCCTCCTTCTTTCCCCAATTCGCCACGATCAGGATCTTTCGTACATGTTTCGGACTCATCAAGACCTCCTTAGGGCAGGTGGGCAGCCACCTTCAAGATCACCTGCAGATCACTTTGACTCAAAAACGGGTAGATTGGAAGGGAGATGCTGCGGTGAAATGCCGGCAATGCCACGGGATACGTTTCAAATTCTTCCTGATGATCCTGAGCCAATGAATCAGCAAAGGTCCGTTTTGCCGAAACTTCATATTTTTTCGCGAAGGCGATGACATCCTCCGCTTTCGAGTCCAAGGTCGTGCAGAACCCGTAGCCATTGGGTTCGAAGTCGATGTGCCCGATCCCGAAGAGCCGGTGATGGGTCTTCATCAGGGACTTGGAGTAGAGCGAATAGAGCTCCCCTCGCCTGTGAAGGTGCTCGTCGAGGGCTGCAAGCTGGATCAGCCCGAGCGCCGCGTTCATGTCCGGCAACTCGACGTAGCTGCCCGTGTTGAGCAGAAGCTCGTCGACCGCCGTCAGCCGCTCCCGCTCGTTGAACACCAGGGCCGCGCCGCCACCACAGGAGACCACCCCGTCCTCCTCGAAGGAGCAGATGACCAGGTCGCCCCACGAACCCGCCCTCCGGTCCTCGAACGAGGAGCCGAGGCTTTGGCTGATATCCTCGATCACGGGGACTCCCAGATCCCTGTACTCCACTCCGACGGGGATCTGGCAGACCGGTTCGTGAAGCAGGAGGGCCTTGCACCCATTTTGGACGAGCCGCTGCGCTTCTTCGATGTCGAGACAGCCATGCTCCTTGTCGATGTCGCCAAGGAGGAGCTCGTGTCCCAACGCCCGGGCCACATCCAGATAGAAGGATGGGGCAAGCACGCTCGCACCGATCGGGCAGCCTTCGGGAAGATCCAGGATCTTCAAGGCGTAGGTCAGGGCATCGACGATCGTGCGCAGGGCCACGCCGTAGCGGAAACCGATCCGTTCGCGGAATTCTTTCAGAAAAAGGGTTTTTCGCTCGCCGGGACCGATCCGTTCATCGACCATCGTCTGAAGCACGGCATCCATGTCCTTTCGGCGAAGGGTTGGTTTATGGAAGGGGATGATCGCCACAAAAGCCTCCAGAGCCAAGTATAGCGAGTCTGACGGGTAAAAAAAAGCCCTTCCAGAGGAAGGACCGTGAAGTAAAAAGAGGCCGTCGCTTTTTCGACTTTTGCGACGGCCCCTTTTTTTTACCCTGCAGACTCGCTATACTTGGCTCTGGAGGCTTTCGTGGCAATCATTCCCTTCTATAAACCAACGCTTCGCCGAAAAGACATGGATGCCGTGCTTCAGACGATGGTCGATGAACGGATCGGACCCGGGGAGCGAAAAAATCTCTTTCTGAAGGAGTTTTGTGATCGAGTGGGCTTTGCGGAGGGAGTCGCCTTCAGGACGATCATCGATGCGCTTACCTGCGGCTTGAAGCTCCTCGATCTACCCGAAGGGAGCAGGATTGGAACGAGCGTGCTTGCGCCTTCGTACTATGAGGATGCCGTTCACTCGTTGGGATATGAGCTCCTCCTTGGCGACATCGACAAGGAGAACGGCTGCCTCGGTTCGAAAGAAGCGGAGCGGCTCGTCCAAGAGGGATGCAAGGCTCTCCTGCTTCATGAGCCGGTTTGTCAAATCCCGGTT
>JAAZJI010000117.1 GCA_012800465.1 Spirochaetales bacterium | reverse complement strand
CGATAGCGGACGGAGACCTCGTCGTTCTCCTTCTCCCGTTCACCCAGGATCACCATATACGGGATCTTGAGGTTCTGGGCGGTGCGGATCTTGGCGTTCATCCGGTTGTCGGAATAATCGCCGCTAGCCCTCAGACCCGCTTTCTTCAATTCGGAAACGACGCTTTCGGCGTATTCGTCATAGGCGTCGCTGACCGGGATGACCTTGACCTGCTCGGGCGCCAGCCACGGCGGGAACGCCCCGGCGTAGTGTTCGATCAGGACGCCGAAGAAGCGCTCCAGCGACCCCAGCAGGGCCCGATGGATCATGTACGGCCGCTTTTCCGCCCCGTCCCGGTCGACGAAGGTCATGTCGAAGCGTTCCGGTTCGTTGAAATCGAACTGGACCGTCGACAGCTGCCACTCCCGTCCGATCGCGTCCTTGATCTTCAGGTCGATCTTCGGCCCGTAGAACGCCCCGCCGCCCTCATCGACCTCATAGTCGAGGCCTTCCTTCTCGATCGCCCGCCTCAGCGCTTCGGTTGCATCCTCCCAGCGCTTGGGATCCCCTACCGCCTTTTCCGGACGGGTGGAGAGGTACGCCGCGATCTCGCTGAAGCCGAAGCTCTTGAGCATGTGGAGCGAGAAGCGCAGCACCTCCGCGATCTCCTCCTCCATCTGGTCGGGAGTCACGAAGAGGTGGGCGTCGTCCTGGGTGAACCCGCGGACCCTCAACAGCCCATGCATCGTTCCCGCCTTCTCATAGCGGTAGACCGTTCCGAGCTCCGCCCACCTGAACGGAAGGTCCCGATAGGAACGCTTGGAGTTGTTGTAGATCATGATGTGAAAGGGACAGTTCATCGGCTTCACATAGTAGTCGGCGTTGTCCATCTCCATCGAGGGGTACATCCCCTCCCTGTAGAAGCCGAGGTGTCCGCTGGTCTCCCACAGCCAGGACTTGCCGATATGGGGGGTGTAGACCATCTCGTAGCCGTTGGCGTAGTGTTCCGCCCGCCAGAAGTTCTCGATCTCCTGGCGGATCCGCGCCCCGTTGGGGTGCCAGTAGACCAGCCCGGACCCGGCCTCCTCATGGAGGCTGAAAAGATCCAGTTCGCGGCCGAGCCTGCGATGGTCCCGCTTCTCCACATCTTCAAGGTGCTGCATGTACAGGCGCAGCTCCTTCGGGTTGGACCACGCCGTCCCGTAGATCCGGGTCAGCATCGGGTTTGTCTCCTTGCCTCTCCAATACGCCCCGGCGATGTTCATCAGCTTGAACGCATCGCTTCTGAGCTCCTTCGTCGATCCGACGTGGGGACCGCGGCAGAGGTCGGTGAATCCTCCCAAAGAATAGATGGAGACCTCCTCATCCTCTCCGATCGCATCGAGCAGCTCGAGCTTGTAGACCTGGTCCTTGAAGAGCTCCCGCGCCTCGGCCCGGGTGACGACCTTCTTCTCGAAGGCGAGATCCTCGGCGATGGTCGCCTTCATCTTCTCGGTGATCGCCTCGAGATCCTCGTTGACCAGCGGCCGGGGAAGATCGAAATCATAGTAGAAGCCGTTCTCGATCGCCGGCCCGATCGCGATCTGGGTTCCGGGAAAGAGCTCCAGAACGGCCTCGGCCATCACATGCGCCATCGAGTGGCGAAGAGTGTCCAATCGGTCATGTTCGTGCATCATCCGCATCTCCTATCAAAAGAACCGTCCCCACACCTTCGTCCTCTTCCCGGCATGGGCCAATGGGCAAGGACGAAGGTCCGGGGACGCTCCGCGGTTCCACCTTGCTTCCCCCCGTCCAAAGGAGGGCGCTTCATTACCCTGTCTCGTCAGGGGGGACGGCGTGGCCTACTGGCTTTCGTGTTCGACCCGCGGCTCGAAAGGGGTTTTCACCGAACACCGGCTGGTGGCCTCTCAACCATGGGCCACCTCTCTGAAGCTGCGCTCTCGGCTACTCGTCTTTCTCACTGCCTTGAGGAAAGAATGCAAACAAGCGTGGGTTTAGTCAAGACCACAGTGCTTGTGAAATCCTCTTCGCATACCGCTCGAACCGCCTACGGTCCTCCGTCGTGAAGCGGCCTTTCAGCGGGCTGTCGATATCCAGCACCCCGACCACCTCGCCCCTCGGATCGATGAGGGGGACGACGAGCTCGCTGAGTGAGGCGTCGTCACAGACGATATGGCCTTCAAAGGCGTGGACGTCGGGAACGAGGATCGCTTTCTTCAGCTCGGCGGCCTTTCCGCACACCCCTTTTCCGATCGGGATCTCGGTGCACGCCACCTTGCCTTGGAAGGGACCGAGGATGAGCTTGCCTGTTTCCCGATCGGTGAGGTAGAACCCCAGCCAGCTGATCCCTTCCGTCTCCTCCCACAGCAGGGCGGCGGCATTGGCCAGGTGGGCGTACCGCCATTGAAGCGACCCGTCCCATCCTGCGATCAGGGCCGTGAGCCGCCGTTCTACCACGAATCGTCCTCTTCGCTGAACTCGCGGCTTTCCATCACCCGCTTCACCCTGGCGGAAAGGACGGCGAAGGAGGTCGCCAGGTCGGTACGCTGGAGGACGACCCGGGAGGGGACCTTGATATCCTTGGGTGCGAAGTTCCAGATCGCCATGATCCCCAAGGCGACCAGCCGGTCGGCGACGGCCTGCGCCTCATCCGCCGGCACGGCGAGCACGGCGATGTTGACGTGGTTCTCCGCGATATACTGCCTAAGATGGTCGAACGGATAGATCGGAACCTCTCCGATGCCGGTCCCCCACTTCTCCTCGGCGGTATCGAAGGCGGCCACGATCTTCAGGCCGTAGCAGCCGAACCCCTCGTAGCGCGCAAGCGCGGACCCCAGGTGTCCCGCCCCGATGATGATCGCGTCGGTGACGTTGTCCCAGCCAAGGACGGAGATGATCGCATCGATCAGCTTCTCCACCTCGAAACCCACCCTCGGTTTGCCTTCGAGGCCGGTGAAGGAGATGTCCTTGCGGACCTGGATCGGTTTGAGACCGAGCTCTTCGGCGAGCATCGTCGCGCTCACCATCTCCCGGCCTTCCTCCTTGAATACCTTGAGCAATCGAAGGTAGGAGGGAAACCGCTTGATCGTCGGAATCGGAATGCCTCGCTTGTTTTCCATCATGTCCAGCTCCTTTGCAGAGTCCTCACCACCTCCTCGATGACGCTTGGAGGGGTGGAGGCTCCGGCCAGGATCCCCACCGTCCCATCATGGGCGAACACCTCGGAGGGGATCTCCGTGCCGTCCTCAATATGATACGCCTTTTTCCCCTCGTTTGAAACCAGTTCCGCAAGAGCCCGGGTATTCGCGCTCTGCCTTCCCCCGACCACCAGCACCACGTCGCATTCCCGGGCGAGCTCCAGCGCCGCCATCCGGCGGTTGATCGAGGAGGGACAGATCTCATTGACGTACACGATGTGACGAAAAGACAAGAGAGCGGTGCGGATCTCTTCAAGCTGCACCTGGTCGAACGTGGTCTGGACGAAGACGGCATACGGTCGGTCGGTCAAAGCCGCCGCCTCCTCCCTGTTCGTGACGAGGAGGCTTTCGACCGGTGTTCCATCGACATGCACCCCCCGCATCGCCAACACTTCCGGATGGGCTTTGTGACCGATGATGAGGATCGGATGGGTCTTCGCCCACCGGGCGATGTTCGAAAGGTTATGGCGCACCACCGGGCACGTCGCGTCGAAGAGAAGAAAGCCGGCATCGATGAACATATTCCGCAGTCCATCGCCGATCCCGTGGGCGCGGGTCACCAGCACCCCGGGCTCATGCCCCTCGGGATCCTCGATCACGCGCATCCCCCGCTTAGCCAGCGTGGCGATGACCTGAGGGGTGTGGATCAGCGTTCCCAGCGAGTAGACGGGAAGGGCGTGCTCGGATGCATAGGCGATCGCCTCTTCGGCGAGATCCAGCGCCCGGCTCACCCCGCCGCAATACCCCATCGTCTTTGCGAGTACGATCTTCATGCATCGAGTATCGCAAAAAAAAAGCCGCTCGATAAGGGGAGCGGCTCGACGAAACGGAAAAGCGTCATCAGCCTTTATCTTCGATCCGGATGTTCTTCTGGGCCTTGCTGATCCAGTACAGCAGAGCAGGCGCAAGGAGGTTGGAGGAGTACGCCCCGGACACCAGACCGATCGTCATCTTGATCGCGAAGAGCTGGATGTCGCCACTGGCGAAGATCGCCAAGGGAAGGATCGCGAGCATCGTCGTCAGGGAGCTCATCAGCGTCCGGCTGAGCGACTGGGTCACCGAGCGGTCGATATTGGCCTTGAGTCCCATATTCGCATTCAGAGCGGAGTTCTCCCGGATCCGGTCGAAAATGACGATCGCGTTGTTCAGGGAGTAGCCGATGATCGTCAGCAGGGCGGCGACCGTGATGGAGGAGAACTCCAGCCTGAGCAGGCTGATGAAGGTCAGCATCATCAACACGTCGTGAATGAGCGCCACGATCGCCGAGACTGCGAAGGCGAAGCGGAACCGGATCCACACGTACACCAGAATAAGCGCCAGCGCCACGGAAATCGCCAGGATCGAGGAGGAGACCAGGGTCGCGCTGAACTTCGGACCGATGTAGTCGCTTTGCAGGATGACGAACCCGTCCTTGCCGAAGGTGGCTGAAAGCGCTTCGGCGACCTCCGCCTCCAGGGAGGCCTGGCTCGACCCCTCCTTGATGCCGAGGCGGATCTGGAACGTCCGGCTACCGCTGTCACCGACGGTCTGGACCCGGACGTTCCCCAGGTCGGAGAGGGCGCTGCGGAATTCTTCAATCGAAGTGGAACCGGAGGTGCGGAAGTTCAGGCCGACCGCTTTTTCGCCAAGGGTCGCCGGGAAGCCGTAGCCGGAGATGAGATCGTCCGATTTCAGGGATCCGTCGACGACACGGACGGAGATCCCTTCAATGCCGTCCAGAGCGGTCGCAAGGTCTCCGCTGGTCGGATGGTCGCCGAAGCGGAGCGTCTTCGTCGCGACCCCGCCCTCCCCCCGCTGCTCAACGGTCAGGGCGTTGGCGGAAATCGAAAGCACCGTGTCGAGGTCGCCGTCATAGGTGATCTCGAGCCCGGTTGGCGCGATCTGGATCCGTTGGCTCAGGCCGCTTTCAAAGTCGACTCCGAGATTGAATCCTCCGAAGATGACGAAGGAGGCGACACCCGCGGCGAGGAGGATGATCGTCAGAGCCAATGTGGCCCAGCGGAGCTTGATGACGGGGATATCATTCTTCAACATTATTTCTTCCTCCAGCTGATGGAGAGTTTCTTACCCTCGCGGTCGCCCACCGCCGCGTCGAAGATCAGGTGGGAGACGAAGAGCGCGGTGAATACCGAGCTGACGATACCGATCGCCAAGGTGTTGGCGAATCCCTTGACGGCGGAAGAGCCGAGTTGCGAGAGCACCAGCGCGGCGATGATCGTCGTGATGTTCGCGTCCATGACGGTCCAGAACGCCTTGTTATAACCGGCGGCGATCGCGGCGCCGTCGCTCTTGCCCATGCGGAGCTCCTCCTTGATCCGCTCGAAGATGATGACATTGGTGTCGACCGCCATTCCGAGGGTGAGGATCAGGCCGGCGATGGAGGTCAGCGTGACGGTGAAATTGAACGCTGAAAGAACGCTGACCATGATGAACATGTTCAGAAGCAGCGCCAGATTCGCCACCAGACCGCTGAGGCGATAGTAGGCCAACATCAGGACGACCACCAGAAGGAAGCCGAGGGCGATCGCTTTCAGACCGACGGCGATCGCGTCTTCACCGAGGGTCGCCCCGACCGCCTGCTGGCTGGAGACGGTCAGCTCGATCGGAAGGGCGGCGGTCCTGAGGACGATCGCCAGGTCGGCCGCCTCCTCGGCGGTGAAGCCGGAGATCTGGACGCTGGAGCGGATCCCCTCGTTGATCGTCGCCATCGCCTTGACCTTTCCATCCATGACGACGGCAAGAGTCTTGCCGACGTTGGTGGAGGTGAGCTTGTAGAAGATGTCTCCGCCGAGGTTGTCCAGCTTGAAGTTCACCACCGGCCTCCCGGTGATCGGGTCGGTGGCGGTCGTCGCGCTTTCCAGATGGATCCCGTCAAGTCCGACCTCCTCCTCGATGACGACGAAGCGGGAAAGCTCGTCGATCCCGTACTCGTCGCTGACGTAGTATCCGGCGGCCATCTTCCCGGCGGGCAGGAACTCCGGCTGCTTCAACGCACCGGTTTCCGTATACACTTCAGTCGGGTTGGCGAGATAGTACTGCTCCAGCTGGGCGGAGAGCTCGCTGTCGACCATCTTGAAGAGGAGCGATCCCTTTCCGCGGAGGAAGGAGTTCACCCGCTCCGGGTCGGCGGCGCCGGGGATCTCGATCAGGATCTGATCGGAGCCCTGAAGCCGGATCATCGGCTCGCTCACCCCGAACTGGTCGATCCGCTTCTCCAGAATCTCGATGTCCTGGCGGACCGCCTGGGCGATCTCGCCCGCGGAGGCGGGAGCCCCCTTCTTCGCGACGTAGGAATCGACGTCCGCCTCAAGAAGGATGCTCATTCCGCCCCGCAGATCCAGGCCGAGCTGGAGGGCCTTGTTGCCGAGGGCCTTCAGCTCGAGGAGCCGACTCCGGTGGTAGGCTTCGATCGCATCGAACATGTTCTGCTCGTTGTAGAAGCCGGCCAACAGCGCCCTGACCGTCCAATTCTTCGGGACGGGCTGGCGCATCGCCTTGTAGTTCTCCTTCGCCACGCTCTTTAAGAAGGAGTATTCGCTTGGCAGAGGCGCCTGGGCGTCCTTCGCGACGAGATCCTTCAGCGCGCGGAGCTCCCGGGTCGCCTGGCCGCGGGCGTACTCCTTGATCTGCACGTTCGAGCCGGTCGCAAGCTCCTTGGCTTCCTGCGGAACGAAGCCATACCACTTGATCGTCGGAAACAGAAAGTATGCCGACAGGGCGACGACCACGAGGACGATCGCCAAACGATTCCGTTTTTTCATGATTATCTCCAGGGGCGGTTACTTTTCCGGTTTCTCTTCAACGTCTTCAGCTTCTACCGCATCGACTTCTTTTGCTTCGACAACGGCAGCTTCTTCCGTTTTCTTCGCCTTTTTTCGAGCAGTCGGCGGTGCATCGCTCTTCCGGTCGACGATCGAGCTGATCGCGTTGCGGGAGAACTCGATCCGGGTGTTGTCATCCACTTTGATCACCACCGTGGTCTCCTTGACGATCATCACCGTTCCGTGGATTCCACCGATCGAGACGACCTTGTCCCCCTTCTTGATCGAGGCGAGCATCTCCTTCGTCTCCTTCTCCCGCTTCTTCTGCGGGCGGATGATCAGGAAGTAGAAGATCGCGATGATGAGTCCGAACGTGATGAACGTGGTCATCATCGAGCCACCACCGGCGGCGGAGGCCTCGGGAGCGGGCATGGCAGTTAACAATGAAAGCATGGGTATTCCTCACTTTGCAATGAAATCGGGTGCCGTGGGCACCCAATTTTTCACGTACCGCTTAACGTAGCATGTTCGCTTGGCGATAGTCAAGTTTTCCTACTCTTCGCGTTCGCCGAGGAGGCGGACCCGATCGGGCGGGAACTCGATGGATACCTCCTCCCCCTCCTTGCGGATCGTCCGGGCGTTGGGGTCGTCCACCTGGACGAGGACCTCGCCGAAAGCGGTCTGGATATACGATTCGAGGCTGTGGCCGAGGTACACGTTCATCCTCACCCGCCCGTCGAGGTGTCCTTCGCCCTTGTCCACCAGCCTAAGGCTCTCCGGCCGGGCCATCAGCACCCCCCGGGAGTTCCTGACGATGTCCGGGGCGGCCGATCGGGCGTGAACCGGCCTGTCCCCCAGCATGCACTCCCACACTCCCTCGTTCCGTTCCCCGATCGCAACGGGGAAGAACGCCGCCTTGCCGACGAAGCCGGCGACGAATCGGGAATCGGGCTTCTCGTAGATCTCGTCGGGAGATCCGATCTGCCGGATCTTTCCGTCCTTCATCACGATCACCCGGTCCGAAAGGCTCATCGCCTCGACGCGGTCGTGGGTGACGTAGACCGCGGTGATCCCCAAAGAGCGCTGGATCCGCTTGATCTCCACCCGCATCTGCTCCCGAAGAAGGGCGTCCAGGTTGGAAAGCGGCTCGTCCAGCAGCAGGACCGAGGGGGTCACGATCAGGGACCGGGCGAGGGCGACCCGCTGCTGCTGACCGCCGCTGAGCCTTCCCGGAGCCCGCTCGCCGTAGCCGGCCAGACCGACCAGCTCCAGATACTCGTCCACCTGCTTCCGGATCGCTTCCGGCTCGATCTTCCGCAGCCTCAGGCCGTAGGCGACGTTGTCGAAGACGCTCATATGGGGAAACAGACCGTAACTCTGGAACATCGTTGCGGTATCGCGGCGGTTGGGCGGCAGCATCGTGACGTCGTCGCCGCCGATATACACCTTGCCGCTGGTCGGAAGCTCGAAGCCCCCGATCATCCGCAGGGTCGTCGTCTTTCCGCACCCCGAGGGTCCGAGGAGGGTCACCAGCTCCCCCGGCTCGACGACGAAGTTCGCGTCGTCGACGGCCAGCACGTCCGCCTTCCCTTTCGGGTCCTTGAAAATCTTCGTTACATTGTTCAACGTTACCGAAACACTCTTCTTTTCCATACTTGATCCTATCGCAGCGCTATGCTTTTCCGGGTCAGTTTTTCATCCTTGACGAGCAGCTGCATCAGACCGAACACCCCGAGGACGATGATGATGAGAACGGTGCACAGCACGCTGGCCAAGCCGAATCGGATATTCTCCGAATAGGAGAGAATCTTCACCGTCAGGTGATACCACTTCGCCGAGATGAGGAAGATGATCGCGCTGACGGCGGTCATCGCCCGGACGAAGGTGTAGGACATGCTCGAGATGAACGCCGGGCGGACCAGAGGCAAGACGATCGTCCTGAAGACGGTGGGGACGTCCGCGCCGAGGTCGTGGGCCGCCTCCTCGATCGAAGGGTCGATCTGATGGAGGGCGGTGATCCCGTTCTCCAGCCCCACCGGAAGCTCCCGGATCACATAGTTGATGACGATGATCGCCGCGGTCCCGACCAGCATCAAAGGCGGCTTGTTGAACGCGATGATGTAGCTGATGCCGACGAGGGTTCCCGGAATCGCATAGGGGGTCATCATCAGCACCTCAAGGATGCGCTTGCCGGGGAAGTTCTTCCGGACGATCAGCATCGCCGCGATCATCGAGAGCAGCCCCGCCGTGGGGGCGGCGATGAGAGCGAGCAGGACGGTGGACTTGATCGCATTCCAGCTGTCGCTGACCGCCTTCCAGTTGGCGAGGGTGAAGGAGTAGTCGATCCCCCAGTTCTTGACGAACGCTCCGACGACGATCGTCAGGTACAGGAGCATGATGAACCCGATCACCAGGTAGGTGACGACGGCAAGGAAGGTCCGCACCCGCTTGCTCGTCAGGTCCGCCAAGGTCGTCGAGGGTTTGCCGGTGACGGTGACGAAGCTCTTGCGGGCGACCCAGAACCGCTGGACCATGAACGCCGTCAGGGTCGGCAGCAGCAGGAGGAAGGAAAGCATCGCTCCCCCTCCGAGGTCGTTCGTCCTTCCCGTCACGATCATGTACGCTTCGGTGGAGAGAACCCTCAATGACCCGGCGAGCAGCTGCGGGTTGGCGAAGTCCGCAAGGCTGTTGGTGAAGACCAGCATCCAGGCCGAAAGGATGCCCGGGGTCGCCAGCGGCAGGGTGATCGAGCGGAACGTCTGCCAGCGGGTGGCGCTGAGGTCCAGGGAGGCGTCCTCGACCGTCGAGTCGATCTGTTTCAGCACCCCGCTGATCGTCAGAAACGCGATCGGGAACATGCTGATCGTCTGGACGACCGTCAGGCCGCCGAGCCCGTAGATCGAGAACGCCTTCATCTTCAGAAGCTGCGTGGTGATCAGCCCGTTGTTCCCGAAGAGGAGGATGATCGAAAGGGAGAGGGAGAACGGGGGACTGATCACCGGCATCGTCGCCAGGACGGAGACGAGCCGCTTCCGCTTGAACGCGGTCCGTTCCACCAGGAACGCGATCATGAAGCCGATGATCGTCGAAGCGGTGGCGGTCGCCACCCCCAGCTTCAGCGAGCCCCAGAGGGCCACGATATAGGTCGGGGAGAGGCCGAGCTTCCACGTCTCCAGGCTGAATCGTCCATCCTTCATGAAGGAGAGGCGAAGCGCCTCGATGAGCGGGTACGCGACGAAGACGAGGACGATCGTCATCAAGCCGAGGACCATGAAGCTGGTCACCGGGTCCCGGGTGAGCATCACCGCCCAGAGAATCGCGACGAAGACGATCGCCGCCCCGATCGCGAAGATCCGCAAGAGCCGGGCGAAGCCCAGGATGCCGGTCGACGGGACGAGGACCATCACCGTCCCCAGGGCTTCATAGCCGTTGTCGGCGATGACGGGAACGAAGTAGATGTCGACCTTCGTCCGCGCGCCTCCCGCAAGGTCGTAGCGGACCTGGTACCGGTCGCGCAGCTTCGTCGTCTCGAGATAGTAGGAGGATTCCAGCGCCTGCCTGAACGCGGCGCTCCCGCCGGCCTCCCGCCAGAGGGCGTCGGTGGCGGCGGTCATCCCGACCGTCGGGACGAACTCATGGTCCCGGTAGTCGAGATAGACCGCGGCGCTGCCGGGGATGATCCCTTCGATCCCCTTGAGCCACTGGGCGTACTCGCCCTTCTCTTCGGGGGCGGTCTGGACGAACAGGGTTACCTCGTCGTGGTTCTTCTCCTCCACGAACGCGGTGAAGGAGCCCATCAGCGAGGAATAGATCCAAAGATCAGCGGCGATGAAAACCATCGCCGCGATGAGAAACCGTACAAAGCGTTTCCTGTTCACTGATCAGACCCTATCATCAGCGTTTGTTGCCGATCTCCTTGGTCCAGCGATCCAGGATCCGGGTCTTGTTCACGACATCCCCATCCCAGACGAAGTCCTGGTTCACCGTCTTGATCTGGTCGATCGAAAGCGCGTCGGGGTGCTTCGGGGCGCCCTTGGCGATGAGAACGACGTACCATTCGGTGAACTTCTGCTGAGCGGCGGGGGACGAGAGGATCCAGTCATAGAGCTTCTTCGCGTTGACCGCCTCCTTTCCACCCTTCACCATCGACATCGACGCGAGCTCGTATCCGGTCCCCTCGCTGGGTGCGTTGATCGCGATGTTCGCCCCGCCGACCTTCAGCTTGACCTGGTCGTGGGCGTAGCCGATGGCGATCGGGATCTCGCCGATCGCGACGCTTTTGCCGGGGGCGGATCCGCTCAAGGTGTACTGGTCGATGTTCTTGTCGAGGGCGGCCATGTACCGCATCATCGCATCCTCGTCGCCGTCATGGATGTAGCGGACCGTGGTCAGCACGTTGTAGGCGGTTCCCGAGGAGTTCGGGTTGGCCACCCGGACCAGACCCTTGTATTCCGGCTTCAGCAGGTCGGCCCAGCTCGTCGGCGGAGTGATGCCCAGCGCCTTGGCGCGGTCCAGGTTGGTCACGAAGGTCAGCGGCCCGACGTAGAGCCCGATCCAATATCCTTCCGGGTCGCGATACTGCTGGGGAGTGTTCTCCGCATAGCGGGAGAAATACGGGGTCGTCAACCCTTTCGTCTTGGCGGTGATGTGGTCCAGACCGACTCCTCCGACCCAGATCGAGACCTGGGGATTCGCGCTTTCGGCTTCCAGACGGGCGACCGTCTCTCCACCGGAAAGGCGCACGAAGTTCACGTGGATCCCCGTCTCTTTCTCGAACAGCTCGAACAGGGCGGCCGCCAACGGCTCCTCCAAGGTGGTGTAGGCGTTGACCGATCCGCCGGCGGCCTCGACCGCGTCTTCTTTCGTTCCGGCGGCGAAGACGAGCGTGAAGCTCATGAGCGCCAGAAACATCGTAAGCAACAATTTTTTCATCGAAACTCCTCCTTCCGAATAAAAACGTCGTAATCCACCGCTTTCTACCAAGCGATGTCCAATACCACTCTAGGAAAAGGCCTTGCGCGTTGTCAAGGAGATCTCCTGCCGGGAACCGAAGAAAAAAATCTGCTCGGAGCCGAACGACTCGGAGCAGATATTCTCAAGTGATGAAGACTTACATCATCCCGTCCATTCCACCGCCTTGGGGCATCGGAGCCGGGGGCTCGGGAATGTCCGTCACGGCGGCTTCCGTGGTCAGGATCAGGGCTGCGATCGAAGCGGCGTTCTGCAGCGCGGAGCGGGTGACCTTCACCGGATCGATGATCCCCTTCTCGAACATGTCGACCCACACGAAGTTCTCCGCATCGAATCCGCGGCCCGGCTTCTCGTTCTTGCACTTGTCGGCGATCAGCGATCCGTCGAGACCGGCGTTTTCGGCGATCTGGCGGACCGGCTCCTCGAGGGCGCGGCGGACGATGCTGTATCCGGCCCGCTCGTCCTCCGGCAGCTTGGAGAGATCGACTTTCTCGAGAACCTTCGCCGCCTGGATCAGCGCGGCCCCGCCGCCGGGGATGACCCCCTCTTCGATGGCGGCCCGGGTCGCCGAGAGGGCGTCCTCGACGCGGTGCTTCTTCTCTTTCAGCTCGACTTCCGTCGCAGCTCCGACGTTCAGTACGGCGACGCCGCCGGCGAGT
>JAAZJI010000116.1 GCA_012800465.1 Spirochaetales bacterium | reverse complement strand
TCGAGGTCCCCAGGGCCGCGTTGACCGCCGATGAGATCGCACCGCACGCCGAGTTCTTCAGCTTCGGCACCAACGACCTCACCCAGATGGCATGCGGGTTCAGCCGGGATGATTCGGCCTCCTTCCTCGAGCCGTACGTCAACGATCCCGACAAGGGCTTCTACGACTACGACCCGTTCGAGACGATGGATTTCGACGGCGTGGGCAAGCTGGTCCGGATGGCCAGCGACCTCGGCAGAAAAGCGAATTCCGATCTCGTGCTGGGAATCTGCGGCGAACACGGCGGCGACCCGAAAACGATCGAGTTCTTCAACGAAGTCGGACTCGACTACGTCTCCTGTTCCCCCTTCCGCGTTCCCATCGCCCGCCTGGCGGCCGCCCAAGCGGTGATCAGGCAGAAGTAGCAATCCTTCCCGGGCTTCGGCCCGGGATTTTCCTTTAGAGCCTCAATGCATAAAAGAAAAAGCGGCTGCAAGCCGCTCGAGCCAAAAAAGGGAATCGAACCCTTGACCTGCTCATTACGAGTGAGCCGCTCTACCCCTGAGCTATTTTGGCATGACGTGGGCATGATACCGTACCGGGTGATTTTATGCAAGGGATGATACAACTTGACCAGTATCGGCGTTTCAAGTAGGCTGACCCTGAGGAAATTGATTGAAGAAGCGCATGATTTTCACCCCGGCGGCACCTCGTGAGGTGATCGAGATACTCGTCAACCATCCATCCCGGTTCGGGCCGACCGTCGGTCAAAGCTGGGATCCGGACGTGGCCGATTTTCTGATCGAGATGTACCCGGAAGCGATCGAACGGGGTTTCGCCCTGGAAGAGATCGCCCTGATGGTCGCCGAGGACGAAGAGCTGTGAACGTCCTTGGAATCGAGACCTCCTGCGACGAGTGCGCGGCGAGCGTCGTCGTCGACGGCAAGACGATCCTCAGCAATGTCATCGCGACGCAGATCGAGGAGCATCGGATCTACTACGGGGTCGTGCCCGAGATCGCTTCCCGGATCCACACCGAATGGATCGTCCCGACGGTGAAGGCCGCCATCGATGATGCGGGCGTCGAGATCGACGCCGTCGCGGTCACCAACCGCCCCGGTCTGCTCGGCTCCCTGCTGGTGGGCGTCAGCTTCGCCAAAGGGTTCGCCGCCGCCAAAGGGGTGCCCCTGATCGGGATCGACCACATCCGGGCGCACCTCTATGCCCCGCAGATTGAGCACGAGCTCTCCTATCCCTATCTGGGGGTGCTCGTCTCCGGCGGGCATACGGTGATCTGCAAGGTCTCAGGCTATGACGACCTGGAGGTGCTGGGAACCACGATCGACGATGCGATCGGCGAGGCGTTCGACAAGGTCGCCAAGCACTACGACCTCGGGTACCCGGGAGGAATCGCGATCGACCGGCTCGCCCGGACGGGAAATCCCCTCGCATTCCGCTTTCCCGGGCCGAAGATCCGGGAAAAGACGAACCCCTACGACATCTCGTACTCCGGCCTGAAAAGCGCCGCGATAAACCATCTGGACAAATATTGGGACGGCAAGAGCGAGAAATCGAGTGAGAACATCGCCGCCTCCTTTCAGCGGACCGCGATCAACATGTTGATCAAGCGGATCCGGACCGCCCTGGCGGATACCGGGCTGAAAAGCATCAGCGTCGGCGGGGGAGTGGCCGCGAACAGCTATCTCCGCAGCGAACTTAAGAAGTTCCGCAAGGGCGGGTACACGGTCGCGTTCCCCTCGATGGAACTCTGTACCGACAACGCGGCGATGATCGCCGCATTGGGCTACCATTACCTCAAGGATGGCATCCGGGACGGCTATGATATGAAAGCGAGCGCCCGTGTCGGTGCGTTCAAGAAACAGTACACCCCGGGAGGTCGAGCGTGAACATCGATCTGGATCGTGCAATTCGGAAAGTCCCCGACTTCCCCAAGAAAGGAATCCTCTACTACGACATCACGGGAATCCTGAACGACAGCACCGCCTTCCGCGCCAGCATCGATGAGCTTGCAAAAAGGGCGGGCTCCTACCGGTTCGATTCGATCGCCGCGATCGAAGCCCGCGGTTTCGTTTTCGGAGCTCCCCTGGCCGAGCGCCTCGGCGTTCCCCTGATCCTCGTCCGCAAGATGGGCAAGCTGCCCAACGAGGTCCATACCAAGAGCTTCGCGCTCGAATACGGGGAGGACGTCATCTGCATCCAGAAGCTCGACGTGCATCCCGGCAGGAAAATCCTCCTGGTCGACGACCTGATCGCCACCGGCGGAACCCTCAAGGCCGCAGCCTCGATCTTCGAGGAGCACGGGGCGGTCGTCACCGGCATCCTGGGGGTCATCGGTCTGCCCTTTTTGAACTACGGGGAGGTGCTCAAGGCGTACCCGACGGAAGTCCTCATCACCTACGACTCCGAGTGACCTTTACAAACACCCCGTTTGGAGGGTATGGTAGCCATGCAGTCCCCGCCGGGAGGATATCCTTTTTGGTGGTTGACAAAGGATTGAGGATTTTCGTATCCTACCGAAGGATTTTGAAATGGGATGTAGTGTAATGGTAACACTGCAGATTCTGGTTCTGCCTTTGGGGGTTCGAATCCCTCCATCCCAGCGATGGTTCCTTCGTCTAACGGTTAGGACGGGAGATTCTCAGTCTTCAAATAGGGGTTCGATTCCCCTAGGAACTACGAGTATGAAACAGGGCAACCACCGGTTGCCCTGTTTTTCCGACAGAGGGATTATCGATGATTACAGCATCCAACATCAGCCTGTCATACGGCACGCAGGTTCTCTTCAAGGAGGTGGACATCAAGTTCACCCCGGGCAACTGTTACGGGATCATAGGGGCGAACGGCGCGGGAAAATCCACCTTCCTGAAGATTCTCAGCGGGGAGATCGAACCGGATACCGGCAAGGTCTTCGTCACAGCCGGCCAGCGGCTCGCCACCCTTCGCCAGGACCACTTCGCCTTCAACGAGTACTCGGTCCTGGAGACGGTCATCATGGGGTACGAGAAGCTCTATGCGATCATGAAGGAGCGGGACGAGATCTACGCCAAGGAGGAGTTCACCGAGGAGGACGGCCTGAGGGCCGCCGAGCTGGAAGGGGATTTCGCCGAGCTCGGGGGTTGGGAGGCCGAGAGCGAAGCGGCTCAACTGCTCAGCGGGCTCGGGATCGCCGATGCGCTCCATGAAAAACGGATGGCCGAAGTCGAGGACTCGATCAAGGTCCGGGCCCTCCTGGCCCAGGCGCTGTTCGGGAATCCCGACATCCTCCTGCTTGACGAGCCGACGAACCACCTGGACCTGGAATCGATCCACTGGCTGGAGGATTTCCTCTCCGACTTCGACAACACCGTCATCGTGGTCTCCCACGACCGGCACTTCCTCAACACGGTGTGCACCCACATCGCCGACATCGATTACGGCAAGATTCAGCTCTATGTGGGCAACTACGACTTCTGGTATCTGTCCAGCCAGCTCGCCGCCAAGCAGCAGCGGGACGAGAAACGGCGACGGGAGGAGAAGATCGCCGAGCTGAAGGAGTTCATCTACCGCTTCAGCTCCAACGTGGCAAAGGCCCGCCAGGCGACCAGCCGGAAGAAGCTGATCGACAAGCTCACGATCGATGACATCCGCCCCTCCAGCCGCCGCTTCCCCTATGTCGCGTTCAAGCCCAACCGGGAGGTCGGTCGGAACATCCTGGAGATCGACTCTCTCTCCAAATCGATTGAGGGGGAGGTGCTGCTGGACTCGTTCTCCCTCCATGTGAACGCCGGGGACAAGATCGCGTTCGTCGGGCCGAACCATGCCGCCAAGACCGCCCTCTTCGAGATTCTCAGCGGGAACGACGAGCAGGACGGCGGCACCTACACCTGGGGCGTCACCACGAGCCTTTCCTACTTTCCCAAGAACAACAACCACCTCTTCGAAGAGCGGGTGCCGATCGTCGATTGGCTCCGTCGCTACAGCCCCGACCAGGACGAGACCTACGTCCGTTCCTTCCTCGGGCGGATGCTCTTCAGCGGGGACGAGGCCTTGAAGGATCTCACCGTCCTCAGCGGGGGCGAGAAGGTCCGCTGCCTCCTTGCGAAGATGATGCTTGAAGGGGCGAACGTCCTGATCTTCGATGAGCCGACCAGCCACTTGGACCTGGAGGCGATCACCGCCCTCAACAACGGCTTGATTGAATTCACCGGAAATATTCTGTTCAACAGCCATGACCACCAGTTCGTCGAATCGATCGCGAACCGGATCATCGAATTCACTCCCGGCGGGGTGATTGACAGAATGATGGGCTTCGAGGAGTATTTCAGGGACGAGGGGATCAAGGCGCTGAGGATCGAGCTGTACGGGGGAGTCAAGAACGCCTTGGCTCTCTGAGGAAGGGACCATGTTGGTAGCGGTTGATATCGGCAACAGCCACGTCGTCGTGGCGGTGCACAATGGAACGGAATGGATCCACTCCTTTCGGATCCATAGCGACCGGAAGAAGACGACCGACGAGTACTTCGTCGTCCTCGAAGCGCTGATGAACAGCGCCGGGATCAAAGGCGAGGAGATCACCAGGGCGGTGATCTGCAGCGTCGTCCCCAATCTCACCCGGGCGATCGCCAAGAACATCTACAACCTCTTTTCGATCCAGCCCCTGATGGTCAGCCACTCGGTGAACACCAATCTGATCCGTGAGACGATCCCCAAGGAGCTGGGGATGGACCTCATGGCCAATTTGGCGCAGGCCCACTATGTCCATCCGGAAAAATGCGTGATGGTCATCGACTTCGGGACGGCCCTGACGTTCTCGACGGTGAACAGGGAAGGGGCGGTTCTCGGGGTCTCGATCGCTCCCGGGCTGGTGACCGCCGTGGACTCCCTCTTCGGAGCGACCGCCCAGCTTCCGCAGGTCGAACTGAAGACCCCGCCCTCGGTGATCGGGCGGACCAGCCAGGATTCGATCAACGGCGGCATCATGTTCGGATATGCGGGGCTGGTGAAGACGATCATCGAGCTGACGGAAGCGGAAATCGGCGAAGAGCTCTATGTGATCGCGACCGGGGGACTTTCGCGGACGCTCAGCCCCCTGGTCGGACGGATCAACCAGGTTGCGCCGATGCACACCCTTGACGGGTTGAAGCTGATCAGCGATTTAAACTGAAGCGGCCGTCGACGATGATCGGCACCCGTGACCCGTCACGGAGGATCGCATCGACGTTCATGTCGCTTGAACCCACCATGAAGTCGACGTGGACCAGGCTGGTGTTGCACCCCGCCTCATGAAGCTCCTCCTCGCTTGAGAGGGTGGAGCCGCCCTCCAGACAGATCGGGTATCCCTCGCCGAGAGCGAGGTGGCAGGAAGCGTTCTCATCCAAGAGGATCGAGTGGAAGACCAGACCGCTTTGGGCGATCGGGCTGCTTTCATCGACCAGCGCCACTTCCCCGATTCGTCTTGCTCCCTCGTCGATCTCGAAGAAACGGTCCAGCACGTCCTTGCCCTTCTTCGCCGAATGCTCGACGACCTTTCCCTCCTTGAAGACGAAGCGGACCTCCTCGGTGGGGGTGTTCAGCACCTCCACGGGGCGGGTTGTCGTCACATATCCTTCGACCTGCATGCGGTCGGGGGTGGAGAAGATCTCCTCGGTGGGCAGGTTCGCGAAGAAGCGCTTGCCGGAGGGAAGGGTCTCCGCTCCGCCCACGAAGCGGGCCTCCTTTCTGAACCCGATCGTCAGGTCGGTCAGGGGGCTCTTGAAGTGGAGCGCCTTGAAATCCAACGCATTGATAAAGTCCATCCGCTGTTTCAGCAGCTCATGCTTTTCATCCCATGCCGATCCGGGGTCCTCCCTGTCCAGGAGAAGAATCGGTTTCAGAACCTCGAAGAGATCCTCAGGTCTGGCATCCTCGCCGAGGACCTGCCGTGCCCAGAGCGGCCCCGGGGCGACACAGACGCACCAGGGCAGCTGATGGCGCATCAGGACCCTCGAACGGGCTTCGGAAGCCTTCCGGCGGGCGGCGGAGGCGAGCCGGTTCTTTATCGGGTCGAGCGGGCCGTGGTCCAACCGCTCCTCGGTGGAGTCGACGCGGATGTAGGACCACCCTTCGCTGATCCCTTCGTAATCGAGCGCCTTGAGGTAGGCGGGAACGAACTGGACCTCTTCTTCGCTCTGGGCTTCCAAGCGGGAGGAGAGCAGGTCCAGATCGTCGGTGAGGATCTGCACGTAGGAGGCCCCCAGGCGGTAGGCGGCCTTGCCGAGGGCGCGGGCGAAGTAGTAGGTCCCCGCACCGGTGGTGATGAGCACCGCCTTGCCTTTCTGCAGGTTGATGCCTTTGGTGATGATCAATTCCGCATATCGCCGGATATCCTGTTCATTCATCGTCGTATCTCCTATAAGGTGAAGGATCCTTCGGCAATGATTGTTCTCATTGAACCGTCGGGTTCTCGCACATCTACCGTGATATCATGGGAAAGGGGGATTTCCAAGTGGGCGATCGATTGGCCGAGGCCGGACAGATCCAACTCCCCGATCCCCGCTTTGATCGCATCGACCAGCACGCCTCCGAGATGGAGGATCGATCGGCACTCTTTCTTGTAGTGGGGATGGACAAGCCGAGTGATGTACCGGCACTCC
>JAAZJI010000115.1 GCA_012800465.1 Spirochaetales bacterium | reverse complement strand
TCGTCGGTGATGTTCTCCTGCAGGAACGTCCGGGCGATGATCACGTTCCAGACGGTGATGGCGTTGGGCAGGATGATCGACCATCTGCTGTCATAGAGGCCGAGGTTCCGGACCACCAGATAGAGGGGGATCGTCCCCCCGCTGAAGAGCATCGTGAAGAGGATGAACTTCGTCACGACCGAGCGGCCATAGAACTCTTTTCGGGAAAGCGGATAGGCGAGCAGCATCGTCAGCAGGACCGACACGACCGTTCCCACGACCATGTAGTAGAGGCTGTTTAGATAGCCCGTTCCGATCTGCTTGTTCGTGAACACCGCCCTGTAGCTCATCAGGTCGAAGTCCACCGGCAGCAGCCACACCTTGTTGGCCATCACGGCGGTGGGGTGGCTCAGGGAGGAGGAGACGACATACAGCAAGGGGTAGAGAACGATGAGAAAGCTGAACACGAGGAAGATGTTTACGAGCAGGTCGAAGACCCTGTCGGAAGCAAGATGTTTTTTCATCACCAGAGACCTCCTCCTTCGTTCCGCATCTTGGCGATCTTGTTGAAGGTCAGGATGAGGATGATGTTGATCACGCTGTTGATCATGTCGATCGCGGTCGAGTATGAGAAGTCGCTGTTGATCAGACCCATCTTGTAGACGTAGGTGGACATGATCTCGGCGCTCTCCAGATTGAGAGGATTCTGCATCAGGAACGCCTTCTCGAACCCGAGGCTCATGATGAATCCCATGTTCATGATGAACATGATGACGATCGTCGTCTTGATCGAGGGCAGGTCCACGTGCCAGATCTTCTGGAACTTGTTCACTCCGTCCACCCGGGCCGCTTCATAGAGCTCCGGGTTGATTCCGGTCAAGGCGGCAAGATAGATGATCGCGTTGTAGCCGGTATTCTGCCACAGCGCCGACCAGACGTAGATGTGCTTGAAGAGCTTCGCATCGCCCATGAAGTTCACCGATTCCTTCCCGAAGAGGTTGCGGATCGTGTTGAACATCCCCAGCGCGGGATCGAGGAACTGCATCAGGATTGCGACCATGACCACTGTGGAGATGAAGTACGGGGCATAGGTCACCATCTGAACCGTCTTCCGCCACAGCTTGCTGCCGGTCTCGTTCAGCGCGATCGCGAGGATGACCGCAAGCGGGATCGAGGTGACGAGGGCGTAGACGGACAGCACGAGCGTGTTGTACATCACCCGGAGGGCGGAAGGATTGTTGAAGAACTTCTTGAACTGATAGAGGCCGGCCCACGGGCTTCTCCAGATCCCCATGCTCACTCGGTAGCGCTTGAACGCAAGAAGGATGCCGTACATCGGCAGGTATTTGAAGAGAAGGAAGTAGACGATCGGCAGGGCGACGATGAGGTAGAACTGCCAGTGCTTGGCCATTTTTTGTCTGATGGTAGGTGGTTCCATGGTGTAAGTCTCCCATGGGAACCCACACTACGTAAGCGTCAACTTTTCACCTGACGCTCAGAGAAGGCGTCATTTTTCATCAAAGGCGTCAAAATTATGATAATTTTCCTTTGCCTTATGCGAAACTCGTGGTATCATGGGTTCAGATGAAGCGGTTCCGGAAAAACCGCGATGTTGGGATTGGTATTAATCGACTTCCCCCTGCACGAAGAAGGCGGGGGGTTTTTATTGGTCTTTTTTAGTAGCCTGATAGGCCTGTTTCCAAATTTCCGTGTGCTCGTACACCGCATCAACCGCCTGAGCGGCGTTTCGATTCATAATCGCGGAGTGCAGACGTCGATGCACGGTATCGACTCCCTCATGGATCGGATTGATCGTTTTCGTGAACAGATCGATGACGAACACATAAATGTTTTCCACAATCGGGTTGTGGCATATCTGACCCAGCATCCGATGATATTCCAGATCCAAGCGGGCGGCCTCTTTAGCGGAAGAACCGTTATTGGCCAATACTTCCGCAAATTCATTCATTTTCTCGTCAAGCTGACCGAGTTCCTCGTTCGTCGCGTTTTCAATCACCAGCTTGACCAACCCCTCTTCAAGGAGATGCCGAACCTGGGTCAACGAGATGTAATCCCGATCCTGAATGAGGATCTGGAAAAGTTGGGGGTTGAAAAGCCGCTTGTTCGAAGCGCTGGAGATGAACGTACCGTGCCCTTGTTTAATTTCGACGACGCCGTACGCCGAAAGAATTTTAAGCGCTTCCCGAATTGTACCTCGTCCGACCTTCAAACTTTCGGCAAGTGCGTTCTCGTTTGGAATCATATCTCCGGGAGCGAGCTTCCGTTCAATCAGAAGTTCCTTTATTTTCTCAATAACGCTTTCAACCGCTGACGGGCGCGCTTCCCGTACCTTAAATAAATCTTCCACGAAAACCTGCTCCCTTGAATACTGGCACTCATCTTACCAAGAGTACGGGCCTTTCTTCAAGGTTGTTCTCTTAATCCTTATAATCATCACGAGATGGAGTGAAGCATTCCATCAATTCCGTATCCTCAAGGACCTCGGAGCCATGTGGATCATTGGGGGCGAAGTAATATGCATCTCCCGCTCTCAGGTCCAGAACTTCGCCATCCCCTTTGATGAAATGGATATGACCTTTGACGACGAACCCATTCTGGCTTTGGGGGTGCTCATGCATCTCGAGCTTAGATCCCTTTGCAAGGTAAAAATAGCACAACATCGAGTCTTCATCGTATGATAGAGTCACTCGATCGATTCCCGGAGCCCGTGTCACTTTCAGGTCGGTTTGAAGATTTCCCCGATGTTTAGTTTTTTGCTTCATATGCTTTCCTCCGTTTTCCGATATAGGCAAGCAATTCGTCCCATCCTTTCTGGAAGGAGGATCTGAACAGCTCGACCCCACCATAGTCAAAATATTCATCCACGGTCATTCCATCGACTTGCAACGCACGATCATAATCAGGCAACTCCCGGCTAAGCCTATCGATCTGCTCTTGATTCAGATTGAAATCGATTCGGGAAGCAACATCTTTATCGAGTTCGATGAGTTTATCGGCGGTTCCGGCCCAGTTGATGGTGATGTGCATATCAGCCCCTACAAGCTCGGTGAAATCTTCGAGCTTTCGCGCACCCCCTCCGATCATGGTTCCCGGGTATTTTCTCTCTTTGAAGAGCTTATACTGGGTCTTTGCGATGGAAAGACCTGCATATTTAAGAAGCTCCGGGTCGATTGTCAGGTTTTGCTCTTTGATGACCCGTTTGAAGTGGTCATCGAGGATTCCCGTAATATGAGTAACCCAGAATGGTGGAGCAAAGCCGCTGTCTTCGCTTGCTTTCTTATATGCTTCGGAAATAGAAATCATCTGGCTGAGTCCCATGACTTCGGTGGCCATCGTGGGAATATCGTGCTTCACCATCGTTTCAATCGCTTCAATTCCCCAAGTGGTCACCGGAATCTTGATGCAGACGTTCTTTGCCACCTTGGAGTTTTCCAACCCCTCTTCAATGATCGCTGAAGCATCCGCTTCCCGGTAGGGATCGCCTTGGATTGTAACCAATCCTTCCACCCCGCCACTGGCTTCAAAGAGCGGAAGAAACAGATCCGCAAGGCGGCCGATCATCATTTGCTGGACTTTGGCGGCTACGATGGAATCATCACTTTCGTATGGCAAGAGCAGATCGACGGTCCGCCTGACCAACTCCTTCTCTTTGGAATCAACCAGAAGTTTGCTGACGAAGCTCGGATTGGTCGTGCATCCGATGGCGCCCGCTTCGATTGCGAGCTTCGCCTGCTCGAGCGTCGGATTGTTCACCCAGAATCGGGTCGGAGTCCGGTCATGTACGCGTTTGAAATATGACTTGTTCATCTGCTGACCTCTAAGTGAATAATAAGTTGGGGAGCCACAGGGAAATCTGCGGAACGAAGGTAAGAATCATCAATGCCACCAATAACGCCAGAAGGTAGGGCGTTACGGCTTTGAACAGTTTATTGACGGGAAGACCGGTAATGGGACTCAACATGTAAATGCTCATACCGACCGGTGGAGTGAGCATGCCGATCATCAGGTTGAAGACCATGACCAAGCCAAAGTGGATCGGATCGACTCCTGCAGCCATCAGCGGGGGTAGAAGGATCGGGGTCAGAATCATGATGGCCGAGTTGGA
>JAAZJI010000114.1 GCA_012800465.1 Spirochaetales bacterium | reverse complement strand
AGTGGGTATCAAGAAGGCCCGGACTCGCTAAAGGCGAATCATCGATTCCGGGTCGGGGGGCGAGAAGAAGGTCAGGCAGGAACGGCAAAAGCTCCTCCATCCCGATCTTCCCCGGGCGGAGGATCGTCGGAACGTCCCCTGCAAGGGAGAGGACGGTCGATTCGATGCCGACGGTGCAGGAGCCTCCGTCAACGATCGCATCGATCCGCCCGCCAAGCTGCTCGTGCACATGGGCGGCGGTCGTGGGGCTCGTCCGTCCGAAGAGGTTCGCCGACGGTGCTGCGATCGGCTTGCCGCTTAGGGCGATGAGGCTGCGGGCGATCGGATTGGCCGGCATCCGGACCGCGACGGTCCGGCTGCCTGCCGTCACCAGGTCGTCGATCGCAGGATTCTTCTTCACCACGAGGGTGAGCGGCCCGGGCCAGAAGCGTTCGGCAAGCGTCCGGGCGCGCTCATCCCATTGAAGCACGACGCCTTCCAGCTGCTCGAGGAAAGCGACGTGGACGATCAGGGGGTCGAAGACGGGACGTTCCTTCGCTTCGAAGATCCGCCTCACCGCATCCACATTCGTAGCATCCGCTCCTAAGCCATAGACCGTCTCGGTGGGGAACGCCACCAGCTTGCCGGAGGCGAGAAGAGAGGCCGCCTCCCTGATCCGTCGAGGGATCTGGACGGCGGGTCGGGGGTATCTTCCGATGAAGGCGAGGACCTCCTCGATCGTGTGGAAGAAGAATGAGGAACCGGAGGAGTCGATCATAGGGTAGGGGATGCTCGCGGAAAGGCGGAACCCCTCCTCCAGGTGGTAATCGGCCCCCTGGAAGGGAATCCGCTGCCCCTCCAGGTACACCCGAAGATCGCCGATCTCATGGAGCAGATCGGCGTGCCGCTGATAGAGGGTGCCGGACGTGACGACGACGGTGGGGATCATCCCATCACTCTACGGGAAAAAGAGGATCGGCTCAAGCTCATTCGCCGATGATCTTGACCAGGACCCGCTTGGTCCGCTTGCCGTCGAACTCGTAGTAGAAGATCTGCTCCCACGGCCCGAAGTCCAGCTTCCCTTCGGTGATTGCGCAGACCGTCTCCCGACCCATGATCGTCCGCTTCAGGTGGGCGTCGGCGTTGTCCTCATACCCGTTGTGCCGATAGCGCTCATAGGGTTTCTCCGGTGCGAGCCCCTCCAGCCACACCTCCCAATCGTGATGGAGGCCCGATTCGTCATCGTTGATGAAGACGCTTGAGGTGATGTGCATCGCGTTGATCAGCACCAGGCCTTCCCGGATACCGCTTTCTTCGATCGCTTTTTGAACTTCAGAAGTAATGTTCACCAGAGCTCTCCGATGGGGAAGATGGAAGCTCAACTCTTTTCGATAGTGTTTCATGGTCGTTTCTCCTTGCTCTACGATACCTGAAGCGGTAAGGTAGGTCTATGGGGAAGATGAAACTGCTGATAACCGCCGATATCCACATGGGAAGGATTCCGAGCGTGGGGGAGCTTCCGGGCCTCACCGGCGTCTCCGCCTGGAAGAAGGTCGTCGATGCCGCGATCGAGCATGATGTCGATGCCCTGATCCTCGTCGGAGACGTCGTGGACGACGATGACCTCTGGTTCTCCGTCTACGGGCATATCCTGGACGGGCTTGACCGCCTCGACGAGGCGGGAATCAGGGTGTTCGGGGTCGCCGGGAATCACGACTCGGCGGTGTTCGCCCGATTGAGCGTCGATTTCCCCTCCCTGACGATTCTCGGCCGGGGGGGAAGCTGGGAGCGGGTCGAGTTCGACGGGATCGAGCTGGTGGGTTGGTCCTTCCCCCAGTCGACCGTCACGGGCAATCCGTTCGACCGGTTCGTGAAAACGGACTCCTCGAAGCTTTCCCTCGGGCTTCTGCACACCGACCTCGGCGGGGGGAGAAGCGGCTACGCTCCGACGAGGATCGATGACTTTACGAACAGCGGAGTCGACCTGTGGATGCTTGGACACATCCACAAGCCGGGGAAGGTCGATTCGGCCGAGGTGTACTACTGCGGCTCGCCCTTCGGATTGGACCGGAACGAGACGGGAGCCCATGGAGCCTACCTGGTCACGAGCGAGAACCGTATCCGATGGGATCGGATCGAACGGATCGAGCTCGCTCCCTACCGCTTTGAGTCCGTCACCGTCGAATTGCAGAATGAAGAAAACCGGGATGAGGTTCGCAGGCGCATCACCGGGGAGCTTCGGGAGCTGACCCGGGAGGCCGATCGCACCCTGTTCATCCGGCTGAACCTGAGGGGAGTCGTCGACCAGCGGCTCCTTGGCCGAGATCTTCTTGAAGGGGACGAGCGGTACATCGCGCTGTTCACATTGCCAAACGGAACGATCTACCTGGACCGGGTGTACGACCATGAGACGATGCCGCCTCTGGATCTGGAGGAGATCGCCCGCGGCAGCGGTCCGGCGGCCCTGCTGGCCAAGAAGATCCTCGATCCCGATTCGATGCGCCGGCTTGCGGAATCCTACGGCGAGCTGGAGAAAGCCTCCTATCGCGCAGGGGCGTATCAGCCGCTGACGGCTTCCTACGGCGACGAAGAGGAGGCCCTGAAGATCGCGAAGGAGCAGGCCCTCCTTGTTCTCCAGTCGTTGATGAACCAAGTGGAGGGAACACGATGAAGCAGCGATACACCCTCACATCGATCACGATCGCCCGGGCTCCCGGTTTCGGGGCGAACATGTTCCCCGTCATCGAGGAGTTCGGCGATTCCCTGAACATCATCTACGGTCCCAACGGAATCGGCAAATCCACGCTCTTGAGAAACCTCCGGGCGCTCATCTATCGGCGTGAAACCGGAACACGGAGCGAGGCATATGGCCGATTGAGGATCGGGACGGAGGTCTGGGAGCTGGAGCGAAGCGGAAACGCCCTGAAGCGGTTGCGGCAACGGGATGGCGCGATCATCGATCTTCCGGGGGTCAACGAGGAGTTTCGCGAGTCCTACTGGTTCGCCCTCCATGAGCTGGTCGCCCCTGCGCTGCAGCACCACACCGTCTTCTTCGAGACGGCGAAGCGGCAGATGCAAGGGGGGATCGACCTCGACCGGGCGGAAAACGAGCTTGAGACGATCACCCAGTTCGCAGGCAAAGGGCTCAAGGAGGCGCGAACCGCCGTCGAGGCGAAGGCGAAGCTGAATGAATCCGGGAACCGGATCCGGGAAGCCAAGGCGCTCGGAGAAGAGCTTCAGAGGGCGAAAACCCGCCTGGCCGACCGGCCCGGGCTTCAGGCGCGGAAGAAGCGGCTGGAGGAGATCCTCTCCTACCTTGAACAGAAACAGACCTACGAGCGGCTGGAAGCGGAGGTCCATGAGTATGATAAGCGGCTCGCCTCGTTGAGACATACGAGTCTTGATGCGCTTTCCAATCTCGAACAAGCGGTGGCCGATGCGCAGGATTCCGTCGATTCCAATCGCAAGGATATCGCCGAGCTTGGCCGGACGCTCACCGAGCTCGCGGTGTCGGAGGATCTTCTTGATGACAAGGAGGTGGTCGACCGGCTGGAGGATGAGCTTCATGAAGCGCGAAACCTCCAAAACCGGCTCCGGGACGGTCAAGAGGAGCTTCTGAAGAAGAGGGGCGAGCTGGAGAGCTGGAACGAGCAACACGCCTGGCTCGCTTCCGAACCGCCGAAGGAGGAGAATCTGAAGAAGATGCTCTCCTCTCTGGGCCAGCTGGCCCGGACCGACGAGGTTCTGGTCGGCGCCCTCCGGACCGGATCCACGCTGCTGAAGCGCTATCCGCAACCGACCGAGGAGGAGAAGGAGTATCGGAGCGAGCTGATCGGACAGAAGCACAAGCTCCTGGATCAGGCGACGGGGAAGATGAAGCTGACAAAGGGTGAACAGGCGGTGTATTGGATCCTGATCGCCATCATCGCCCTGTTGACCGGTGCCGGAATCGTGTTCGGGATGAAGGGTTTCGCCCGCGAACCGCTCGTCCTCGGCGCCCTGTCGATCATGCTGCTTTCCGTCCTCGGGCGGAAGGTGGTCTGGGATCTCAGGCGGCAGCGCCCCGTCGACATCCGGGAGTCCATCCGCTACTTCGAGCTTGCGCCGTCGGCTACCTACGAACAGGTTCTTCAGACCTGCTTCACCGAGCTTGCCGAGCTCGAGGAACGGATGCGGGTCAACAAGGAGGTCCAGGCGGAGCATGAGGAAGCGAAAAGGAGATACGAGGAGCACCTTGACACCTATCGGGAGGTCTACGAAGCGCTGGGGATTCCGCACGACCCCACGCTGGAGGGGGCGCGCTTCTTCAATGTCGGGGAGCACCTTCGGATCTGGTCGGGCCTGCTTGGCACCGTCCGCTCCCTGGAGGCCGGCGTCGCCGATCTTCAATCTTCATTCGATCGGCGGATCAAAGCGCTTGAAACGCTTGCCGCATGCACGTTCGAGCATGATGCGGTCCGTGAAGCCGGCCGATTCCTGGATCGGCTGAAGAAAGCCCAAAATACAAAAAAAACCCTTGAGCGGTATCGGGTCTCTCTTGAAGAAGCCGAGAAGCGGCTTGCCAAGGCGAAGGAGGAGCGCAGCGCGTGGTATGAGCGCCACGGGATCGAGAGCCGGCAGGTCGCCGAAGCGCTCTTTGGGCGGATCGAGGAGTACAAAAGCCTTGCCGATGAACTTGAGCTGCAACGAAGAGCCCTTGAAAAGGTCGACGATCCAATCGTCGAAGAGGCACGGGACAGTGAGCGGCATGCGTTCGAGAACGAGCTGGATGCGGTCCGACAGACGCTGGAGGAGCTTGAGGAGCTGTACAGGCATTCCATCGAGATGGAGGCGCATCATAGCTTGGCGAGCCGGGCTTCCGAGCATGAGGAGGCGCTGTATGAGTACGAGAGCGCGGTGGAGGCGTTGGATGCCCATCGCCGGGACGCCCTCAAAAAACGGCTTGCCCATTCGATCATCGCCGACCTGAAGGATGAGACCGAGCGGGAGCACCAGCCCGAGGTTATCCGGCGCTCTTCCACGTGGCTTGGACGGATCACCCACAACCGCTATTCGCTGAATGCGGGGAAGGAGGACTTCAGGGTGTTCGACCACGTCGAAGACCGGTCGCTTTCCCTTGAGGAGCTTTCAAGCGGGACGCGCATCCAGGTGCTGTTCGCCCTGAGGATGGGCTACCTGGAAATCCTGGAGGAGGGGAGCAACACGGCCCTTCCGATCTTCTTCGACGAGATCATGGCGAACAGCGATGACGCGCGGTCGCTGGCGATCGCCGAGGCGATCGGTTCGATCGCCGAAGAGCGCCAGGTCTTCTATGCGACGGCCCAGACCGATGAGGTGGTCAAGCTTAAAAGCCGGACGGAAACTCCCGCTCGTGTGATCGATCTTGAGCAGCTTCGCTCGAAGGAAGCGCTCGAGAGACGGCCGTTCACCGCGCCCGAGACCGTTCCCGAAAAGGAGATTCCCTTCGAAGAGGATTACCATCAATATGCCAAGACTCTGATGATCCCTCAGGCCGGCCTCTTCGATCCCGTCGAGAGCCTTTCGGCGTGGTACCTCTGTCTCGACAGCGCCGAGCTGCACGAGCTCCTGACGCGGAACCAGGACAAGGCGGGAACGGCGAGGACGCTCGATACCCATCCTCCGCTTGCGCGCCGCTTCCTTCTCTTGAAGGAGGCCCGGAGTCTCGCCCTGACGGGCCGGGAGAAACCCCTGACTCAAGCGGACCTGAAAGATCCCGACCTTGCGATAAACAGATCGACCAACTACTACGAGAGCATCGAGGCCTTCGTCGAGCGTACCGGGGCCACCGGATCGGAGCTGCTGCAGGCGATCGCCGAGAAGAAGGAGATCAAGAACATCTCTTCCGATACCTTGCAGACGATCACCGAGTGGCTGACGAGGAATGGTTTCCTCAGCGAGGAGCGCTCGTATACGAAGGAGGAGATCATCTCTTTGCTCAGTGTAAAACATGAGGATTTGAAAATCGGAAGCGATGAACAGCTGGTCGTGGAGCGCTATCTTTCCCACATCCTTGACCCGTGACGCCGATTATCGAGTATACTCGGAGCCATGTACAGACCCACGATCAGGGCGTGCCATCTCGGCAGTTTCATCGGTGCGT
>JAAZJI010000014.1 GCA_012800465.1 Spirochaetales bacterium | reverse complement strand
TGAACTCCTCTTCGTTCCAGGCCGGACTCATCACGGTGGCGCAGAGCGCCGCTCCTTCTTCGGGGCGGGCGCTTTGCCACCAGAGTCCGGGAACGACGAGGATCGGGTTGCTCCGGTCAAGCAGATGCTCCTCCTCGTTTCCCTCCGGGTCGATGAGGACGAGCGTCACCGGAGAACCGTCCAGATGAAACCACACCTCCTCGGTCACCAAGCGGTGCGTATGGGAAAAATCCTCTTCATCAAGGGCGTAGTAGATGACGCTTCCGTCCTTGAAGGTATGGACCCGCCGGAAGAATCCACCCTCCCCTTCAAGGGGGAGGAGGTCAAATGTCTTGACATACTCTTTCAGGTTCATAGGGGCCAATGACGGATGATCGCGTGGACGAGCCGGGTGAACTCCTCTTTCACCCGATCGCCGGTCTCCATCACCTCCTGATGGGAAAGCCGTTGATTCAACACCCCGGTAGCCATGTTGGTGATGCAGCTGATTCCCAGCGTGCGCATGTTCATGTGGCTGGCGACGAGCGCTTCCGGCACGGTGGACATCCCGACCGCGTCCGCTCCGAGAATCCGGGCCGCCCGCACCTCCGCTGGGGTCTCGTACGCCGGGCCGGAGAAGAACATGTACACCCCCTGTCGAACGGCGATCCCAAGATCCTCTGCCTGAGCGTTCGCCAGCTCGATCAGCTCCTTGTCATACGCTTCGGTCATGTCGAAGAAGCGCTCGCCGAGCTGCTCGGGGTTCGGTCCGCGGAGCGGATTGTCCGCGATCAGCTTGATGTGATCGGTGATGAGCATCAGGTCGCCGACGGAAAAGGAGGTGTTCACCCCTCCGGCGGCGTTGGTCACCAGGAGGTTCCTGATGCCGAGGGCCTGCATGACCTGAATCGGGAAGACCACCTGGTCCATCCCGTACCCCTCGTAGTAGTGGAAGCGCCCCTGCATGCAGAGCACCCGCCTTCCCTCCAGGTCGCCGGCGACCAGGCGACCCTTGTGCCCGAAGACCGTGGAGACGGGAAAGTGCGGAATGTCCTTGTAGGAGATCGCGCTGCTGTTTGCAAGATCGTCCGCCAGATCGCCCAGACCGCTGCCCAGGACGATTCCGATCTCGACGGGGGCCCGACCGATCCGGCTGGTGATGTACATCGCCGCTTCCTGCATCTTCTTCATCAGACTATCCATCCGTTCCTCCGACTCAATAGGGCTGACCGCTTGCAAGCGGGGCGGCCGATCGCTTCGAGAACGCCACCAGGGCGAGGAGCGTCGCGACATAGGGGAAGATCTTGAAGTAGACCGGCGGAACGATCATCAAGGACGGGATGACCTGACTGACGTTGGCGATCGTGGTGGCGATGCCGAAGAAGAAGGTCGCCCCCAGGATCCCCAGCACCTTCCACTGTCCGAAGATCAGTGCGGCGATCGAAAGGAACCCGAGACCGGCCACCGTCCCGTTGAACTCGCCGCTGTAGGTGATGAGGATCACCGATCCGCCGAAGCCGGAAAGCGCGCCGCTGAGGATGACGCCGATGTAGCGCATCCGGTGGACGTTCACCCCCGCCGAGGCGACCGCCGAGGGGTGCTCGCCGCACGCCCGGAGCCTGAGGCCGAAACTCGTCTTGGAAAGCAGGAAATAGGAGATGAGCCAGACCAGGAGACAGATCCACGTCGTCCAGTACGTCTGGGTAAAGAACAGCGGTCCGATGATCGGAATCTTGGAGAGGACCGGGATGTTCTTGCGGATGATCCCCATCATGATTCGGACGTTGCCGCTACCGGTGATCGTCCGGGCGAGGTACACGGTGAGTGCACCGGCGATCATGTTGATCGCCGTTCCGCTGATCACCTGGTCCGCCTTGAGGTTGATCGAGGCGAACGCGTGAAGCAGGCTGAAAAGCGCTCCGGCGACCGTCCCGACCAGAAGACCGAGTCCGAGGGCGTTCACTCCCAATGTCGCTTCGGTCAGCTTCACCGCGAGCGCGCTGAAGAAATATACGATGACCATCAACCCTTCCAGTCCGAGGTTGGTCACCCCGCTGCGCTCGCTGTACAGCCCGCCCAGGGCGGCCATCAGCATGGGCATCGTATAGCCGATCGCATAGGGGAAGATGCTCGATAAGGTGCTCCACATGCTACTGCTCCTCCTTTGCGATCGTTCTTCGGCGCTTGAAGACAGCCTCCCAGATCCGGCCGAAGAGGACGCTGGTGGCGGTGAAGTAGATGATCGTCGCGATGATCGTGTCGGCGATCTCGGGGGGAACGGAGGTCATCGCGTTCATGAACCCTTTCCCCGATTGCAGGATGCCGAAGAAGAAGGAGCTGAAGAACACCCCGATCGGACTGCTCGCCCCCAAGAGCGCCACGGCGATTCCGTCGAACCCCTGGGCGGGCAGGACGCCAATCTGCATGTTGCGCGAGTAGCCGGTATAGAAGGTAAGGCCGGCAAGACCGGCAAGGCCGCCTGCGATCATCATCGAGATGACCACGTTGCTGTTGACCCTGATCCCCGCATATTCGGCGCAGTGGCGGTTGAACCCGACCGTCTTGAGGCTGAAGCCGAGGGTCGTCTTGTCGAGAATGAACTTGACCAGGACCACGCAGACGATCGCGATGAAGAACCCGAGGTTCATGTACGATCCGTTGAAGAGCTTGGTGAGCCACGGAGCCCGAAGGGATTGGCTGATCGCGATCGAAGCGCTCTCCGTCTCCAAGGAGGGTCCTTTGAGGTAGGTTGGGACGAAATAATAGATCGACCAGTAGGCGATCCAGTTCATCATGATCGTCGCGACGACCTCGTGGACGTTGAACCGGGCTTTCAGAAGGCCGGGGATCACCCCCCAGATCGCGCCGCCCAGAATGCCGCTTGCGATCAGGACGATCAGAAAGAGGGGCCGGGGAAGGAACACCTTGTGGGCCACGATCGTGGCGCAGAGCCCGCCGACGAGCATCTGCCCAGCAGCGCTGATGTTGAACAGACCGGTCTTGAACGCGAACGCCACCGAGAGGCCGACGAGCATCAGCGTCGTGGCGGTCGCCATCGTGTTGCCGATCCGCTCGATGTTCATCAACCCGCCCCGGAAGAGATAGTAGAATCCGCTGAAGGGGTTGGATCCGATGGCCGCCATCAGGACCGCCCCGGCGATCAGACCGAGGATCACCGCGCTGACCGCCATGAGGAACGCATTGCTCCCCGGGCTTTCTCTTCTTTTCATCTTATTCATGCCCCGCTCCTTTCGCGTCGATTCCCGTCATCATCAGACCGACCGTCGCCTCATCGGTCTCACTCGGCAGGACGACATCCATGATCCTGCCGGAGTGCATCACCGCAATCCGATCGGAAAGATTGAAGATCTCATCCAGTTCGAACGAAACGAGGAGCACGGCATGGCCCTTGTCCCGGTGGGCCACCAGCTGGGAATGGATGTATTCGATCGCCCCGACATCCAGCCCCCGGGTCGGCTGCACGGCGATGAGCAGCTGGGAGTTGGCGACCATCTCCCGTCCGACGATGAGCTTCTGCTGGTTTCCGCCGCTGAGCTTTCCGGCGTTGGAGAAGATCCCTTCCCCGCTGCGGACGTCGAACTGGTCGACGACCGTCCGGGCATATTCCTGCAGGTACTCGATATCCAGCAATCCCCGCTTCGAGAAGGGGGGACGGTAATACTCTTTGATCGCGACATTGTTATAGACGGTGGTGGAAAGAACCAGGCCGCGTCGCTGGCGGTCCTCGGGGATATGCCCCATTCCGATCTCGTTCCGCATCCGGATCGGAGCGTTGGTGATATCGTTGCCGTCGAGGGAGACCGCCCCGCCGTCGATCGGCCGCAGCCCCGTGATCGCTTCGATCAGCTCGCTCTGGCCGTTGCCGTCAACACCGGCGATTCCGACGATCTCGCCGCTGCGGACAAACAGGGAAAGATCCTTCACCGCCGGCACCTTCTTGTTTCCCAGAACGGTGAGGTTATGGATGTCCAGGATGACCCGCCCCACCTGGGCCGGTTTCTTCTCGACCTTGAAGCTCACCGGTCGGCCGACCATCATCGAGGCCATCTGCGACACGGGAGTCTTCGAGACATCGACCACGTCGATGAGCTTTCCCCGCCGGATGATCGTACAGCGGTCGGCGACCGCCTTGATCTCCGCCAGCTTATGGGTGATGAGGATGACGCTCTTGCCCTCCTTGACGAGGTTGCGCATGATCTGCATCAGCTCATCGATCTCCTGCGGAGTGAGCACCGCCGTCGGCTCGTCGAAGATGAGGATCTCCGCATCGCGGTAGAGCATCTTCAGGATCTCCACCCGTTGCTGCATCCCGACGGTGATGTCCTCGATCACCATGTCCGGATCGATGTTCAGGCCATACCGGGCGGAAAGTTCGGCGATCCGCTCGGAGGCGGTTTTCCGGTGGAGGATGAACCCGCCCTCTTTCCCGAGGATGATGTTCTCGGTGACGGTGAAGTTGTGGACCAGCTGGAAATGCTGGTGCACCATTCCGATGCCCAGGTCGTTCGCATCGTTGGGATCCCTGATCTGGACTTCTTTCCCGCGAACCCTGATCGTCCCCTCATCAGCCTGATAGAGTCCGAACAGAATGCTCATCAAGGTCGATTTTCCCGCTCCGTTCTCACCAAGGATCGCATGGATCTCACCTTCACGGACCTGGAGCGTGATATCGTCATTCGCCACGACTCCCGGAAACTCCTTGCGGATATTCAGCATTTCAATTACGTGGTCCATTGCACCCCCCGGATTGCGGAGAAGGGCCACCCCGGAAAAGGTGGCCCATCCGCAAACATGCCTTCAATCATTTGAAGAGGCCGTCACCCTTGTCGGCGACCTTGACCTCGCCGCTCTTCAGCTTGGCGAAGACCTTGGCCACTTCGTCCGTGACGCTCTTGTCCAGGTTGGGGTTTTTCACCGGAATTCCGACTCCGTCGTTCGTCGCATCGAGGTGGAGGACCTCTCCGCCGGGGAACCGGCCGTTGAGCTCGTCGACGATCATGTCATAGGAAGCCCGGTCGAGATACTTCATCGCGCTGGTGAGGATGATCGACTTGCCGTTGGGCATGAGGCCTTCGGCGTACTGGTCGACGTCGACCCCGATCACCCATACATCCTGGCCGCTGCTTCCACGGTTCTTGGCCTCGTTGATGACGCCGACGCCGACACCGCCGGCGGCCGCGAAGATCACATCGACGCCCCGGTCGTACATCGCGGCGGCGATCTGCTGACCGGCGCTGATGTTATCGAAGGATCCCTGGTAGAGGTTGTTCACCTGGTCCATCCGGATGTTGGTGTCGTAGTTGGCGTTCGCGTAGCGCACTCCCTGCTGGAAGCCCCAGTTGAACTTCTGGACGGCGGGAATCTCCATTCCGCCGATGAAGCCGAAGCTGCCGTTCTTGATCTGAAGCGCCGCTGCGAGACCGGCGAGGAAGCCGGACTGGTGCTCCGCCCAGTAGAGACCTACGACGTTCTTCTCGATGCGGAAGACCGAGTAGTCCGCGCTGTGCGGCTCTCCGTCGAGGAGGACGAACTTCGTGTTCGGGTACTTGTCCTGCGCTTCGAACAGGGCGGTCTCGAACTTGAATCCCGGGCAGATGATCATCGTGTACCCGGCATCGACGAGGTTGCCAATCTCCTTGAGGTAATCAGCCTCGGTGGTTCCGGCCGTCTTGAGGTACTTCACATCCAGGTCGAAGTCCTTCTGGGCGCGAACGATTCCTTCCCAGGTCCCCTGGTTGAAGGATTTGTCGTCAATGGTTCCCGCATCGGTCACCATTCCGACCCTGAGGGTGGCTTTTCCCGCATCCTTCGCTCCCTGAGCGAAAAGCGAAAAGCTCAGCACCAGGAGGACACAGAGCAATACGAACATTTTTTTCATGCTTCTACTCCTTTATTGAATCTCATATGGTCTTTACATGCAAATCCATTCTACAAGGGTGCATGTCAGATGTCAAATTAAAGAAGGAAAAGACTCGTGGAATACCCATCGACCGTACAGGGGACGCGGAAAATTCGAATCCGGCGACCGGCTTCATCCGTCCCTTTTTCGACGATACCGCTCCCAACCCGCATCTTGACAGTATCCGATGGCGCTTATATCCTCTGAAACAATGTTTCATTTCGAAAGGTTGGAGGCGGCTCTCGTCTCCTTGAACGGAAGACTTGAACGGCTCATGCCCCTCATCACGATCGGGGGCATGGTGACCGGCATCATCTTCCATCGGACGTTCTCCCCCCTGAAACCGGCCGTGAGCGGATTGTTCGCCTTCATCACCTTCTCCAGCGCCCTGGCGATAAGCCCGAAACGGTTTTTCGGCGCCCTCACCAAGACCGGACCGATCCTGCTCTTCCTGCTGTGGGCGAACCTCGTCATGCCGCTGCTCTCCTTCTCCCTGGGGAGCCTCCTCTTCACGGATCCGAACCTCGTCACCGGCTTCGTCCTCCTGACGGCGATTCCCACGGCGATGGCCGGGTACATCTGGTCGGGGATCTATCACGGGGATGAACCGCTCTCTTTGGTGCTGATCCTCGTCTCGACCTTCCTGGGACCGATCCTCACCCCGCTGACCGTGAAGCTGCTCGCCCAGAAAGCAGTCGCGATCGACACGAAGGCGATGGTCGAGAGCCTGCTGATGATGATCGTCCTCCCCTCCTTGGCGGGAATCCTCATCAATCATGCCGCAGGCGATGAGCGAACGCGAAAGGTGACACCTTCTTTGAAGCCGCTTGCAAAGATCGCCCTCTTCATGATCGTGACGATCAACGTCGCCCGGATCGCCCCGACGCTCCTGGAGCAAGCGACGCCCGTCTATCTTCCGGTCGCTCTGCTGTCCGCCTTCCTGGCGTTCATCGGCTATCCGGCCGTCCATGTGATCGGAAAGATCGCCCGTCTCCCCCTCCCGGAGAGAAAAAGCCTGACCTTCGCCGCCTCGATGCGGAACATCAGCGCCTCCATGGTGCTCGCCATAAACTATTTTCCTCCGCTGACCGCCCTTCCGATCATCTTCGGAATCGTCTTTCAACAATCGATCTGCGCGATCATGGCCGCCGTGCTCTATGGGCCGAAACGCAAGGAGATCCCACATGAACAGAGTTGAGAAGATCCTTCGGTATGGAGAAGGCAATTTCCTTCGAGGGTTCGTCGACCGGATGGTCGACATCCTCAACGAGAAGACCGATTTCAACGGATCGGTCGCGATCGTCCAGCCGATGGATAAGGGACTCTGCGACCCGAGGAACACCCGGAAGGGGGTGTACACCGTCCTTCTTCGGGGGGTGCATGAGGAAGAAACCGTCGAGAAGCAGCGGAAGATCACCTCCGTCAGCCGCTGCCCGAACCCCCATGAGGATGAGCACTTCGTCGCCTACCGACAGCCGGGTTGCTCGGACGACCTCCGCTTCGTGGTCTCCAACACCGGGTTCCGGGGACGGGATCTCACCGAAGTCGAGGGGCTTCAGCTCCACGTCGAGGAATACCTGAACGCCATCTATCGAAACGGGATGAAAGCCACGCTGCGGGAGCTTGCATGAACGATGGAGTGAAGGCGATCCGGATCCGCCCCGAGGACTCCGTCGCGGTGGCGGTCCGTCCCCTCCAAAAGGGCGAGAGGATCGTCACCGGCGACCTCGTCACGACCGTGGCAGAGGAGATCGCCGGAGGGCACAAGGTCGCCCTGAAGGCGATCGGAAAGGGGGAGGCGATCATCAAATACGGAGCTCCGATAGGATCCGCCACCAAGGACATCGCCGTCGGTGAGCATGTGCACACCCACAACGCCTCGACCCGCTTAAGCGAGCACGACGAGTATCGTTACGACCCGAGTGTCCGGGATGCATTCCAAAGAGAAGCGGACCGGCGGGCGAAGCGCCGGGAAGGCGCCGTTCCGACGATCGAGGTGTTCGAGCGGCCCGACGGGAGGATCGGGATCCGCAATGAGATCTGGATCGTTCCCACGGTGGGGTGCGTGAACATGACCGCCGAACACGCAGCAAAATGGGCGGAGAAGCACCTTCCCAAAAACGAACACTACGAAGGAACCCATGCGTGGACCCACCCCTTCGGATGCTCCCAGCTGGGGGACGACCATGAGGCGACCCGCACCATCCTGGCGGACCTGGTCCACCATCCGAACGCCGGAGGGGTCCTGGTCCTCTCCCTCGGTTGCGAGAACAACACCCCCGAGTCCTTCAGGGAGCTCCTCGGCGAAGTGAATCCCCGGCGGGTGAAGTTCCTCACGACCCAGGAGGTGGAAGATGAGCTTGAAGCGGCATATACGCTCATCCGGGAGCTGTATGACGAGATGCAAAGCGATGTCCGCACCCCCGTGGGGATGGACCGGCTCATCGTCGGGTTCAAGTGTGGCGGATCCGACGGATACTCCGGAATCACGGCGAACCCTCTGGTCGGATACTTCTGTGACGAGCTGACGGCGATGGGCGGAACCGGGATCCTCACCGAGGTTCCCGAGATGTTCGGGGCGGAGCGGCTTTTGATGAACCGCGCCGCCGATGAAGAGGTGTATGGGAAGATCGTCTCCCTGATCGAAGCGTTCAAACGGTATTTCATCAAACACGGCCGGGTCGTGTATGAAAACCCCTCCCCCGGGAACAAGGAAGGGGGAATCACGACCCTCGAGGACAAGAGCCTCGGGTGCATCCAGAAAGGGGGAACGGCGATCGTCACCGACGTCATCCCCTACGGGGGGCGGGTCGCCAAACGGGGACTGACCCTTCTCTCAGGGCCGGGAAACGACATCGTCTCCACCACCGCCCTGACGGCGGCCGGGGCGCACATCATCCTCTTCACCACCGGCCGGGGGACTCCCCTCGGCTCCCCCGTCCCGACGGTGAAGATCGCCTCCAACACCGCGTTGGCCGAAAAGAAGCCCCACTGGATCGATTTTGACGCCGAGCGGTTGCTCCGGGAGAAACAAGAGGTTGTCGTCGACGATTTTATTGGTATGATAAAAGAAATCGCCGGCGGCAAGAAGCCGGCGAAGAATGAAGAACACGGGTACCGTGAGATTTCGATCTTGAAGGACGGGGTGGTTCTCTGACCCCGAAAAAGGAGTTCCTGCGATGAAACGGTTTATGGGAGAAGATTTCCTCCTGAATACCAAGAGTTCCGAGCGGCTCTACCACGAGTTCGCGAAGGATCAGCCGATCTATGACTATCACTGCCATCTGATACCGGGCGAGCTGGCGACGAACAAACGCTTCACCACGATCACCGAGATGTGGCTGGGCGGCGACCACTACAAGTGGCGGGCGATGCGGGCCAACGGAATTCCCGAGGAGATCGTCACGGGCAAGGATGCCGACCCGTATGACAGGTTCCTCGCCTGGGCGAAAACGGTCGAAAAGCTGATGGGCAATCCGCTCTACCACTGGACCCACCTGGAGCTGAAGCGCTACTTCCACATCGATGAGCCGTTCAACGAAAAGAGCGCGAAGGCGGTCTTCGACGAGACGAACCGGCAGCTTCAGAACAACCCGGATCTTTCGGTCAGGGGGATTCTCAAGAAGTTCAGGGTCTACGCCATCGGAACGACGGACGATCCGGTGGATGACCTTGCCTACCACAAGGAGATTGCCGGACAGAAGGATTTCCCCTCTCACGTCATGCCCTCCTTCCGCCCCGACAAGGCGCTCGCGATCGACGGTCCCGCCTTCTTGGAGTATCTGGAAACCCTCGCCGCTTCGGCGAAGATGACGATCACCCACCTTGACGACCTCATCGCCGCCCTGATCAAGCGGCTCGACTTCTTCGTCGAAATGGGCTGTCGGGCCAGCGACCACGCCCTGGTCGCCACCCCGGCGCTCTTCTGGAGCGAGGAGAAGCTCGCGAAGGTCTTCGCCAAGCGCCTGCGCGGCGAGCCCCTCTCCAACGAGGAGGTCGAAGCGTACAAGACCTATGTGCTCACCCATCTGGCGAAAGCCTACAAGAAGCGAGATATCGCGATGCAGTTGCACTTCGCGGCGATCCGCAACAACAACAGCATGATGTTCGAGAAGCTCGGACCGGACACCGGGTACGACGCTTCCCACGACAAGGAGCTCGCCGAGGGTCTTTCGGCGTTCCTCAACAACCTCTCCAAGACCGGCGAGGTCCCCAAGACCATCCTCTATACGCTCAACCCCAAGGACTACTACTCCCTCGCCACGCTGATGGGTTGCTACCAGGACGGTCGGCCCGGGAAGATGCAGCTCGGTTCGGCGTGGTGGTTTGCCGACCACAAGGACGGAATGGAGGAGCAGATGAAGGCCTTGGGCAACATCGGCCTTCTCTCCCGCTTCGTCGGGATGCTGACCGACAGCCGCTCCTTCCTCTCCTACTCCCGGCACGAGTATTTCCGAAGGATCCTCTCCAACATCTTCGGGACGTGGATGGAAGACGGGGAGATCCCCGACGACATCGATGCGATCGGCAAGATCGTCAGCGACATCGCCTTCAACAACGCCAAAGCCTATTTTGAGGAATGACGATGAGTGAACAGCCGGGAACCAGCGGAGTGATTCGGACGATCACGATCCTGGAGACGCTTTCGCGCCACCAGGCGATCAATCTCGAGAGCCTTGCCAAGGAGACGGCGCTCCCGAAGGCGACGCTGCTGCGTTTCCTCTCGACGCTGGTGAATCTCGGGTATGTCTATCGCGACCCGCACGACCTCTACAGTCTGACGCTGAAGATGTTCAGTGTGGGTTCGCGCGGTCTGGAGCACCTGGATCTGATCAACCTCGCCCGACCGATCGCCCAGCATCTCAGCGAAGAGCTGGGCGAGACGGTCCACATGGGAGTCCTCGAGGAGGACAGCGCGGTGTATGTCCTGAAGAAGGAATCCTCCTACACGATCCGGATGTACAGCCGGGTGGGAAAGACCATCCCTCTCTACTGCACCGCGATCGGGAAGGTTCTCCTCGCCGACATGGAGGACGAAGAAGTCGCCTCCTACCTCGACCGGGTCAAGCTCAAGGCGTTCACGCCCAACACCCTCACCACCAAGGAAGCGCTTCTTGCCGAACTGGAAGAGGTCCGCACCCTCGACCGGGCGATGGACAACGAGGAGCACGAGATGGGAACGCTCTGCATCGGTTCTCCGATCCGCGACCACAGCGGAAAGGTGATCGCGGCGATGAGCGTCTCCTGGCCGCTCTTCCGCTTCGAATCCGAGCAGACCGAACGGATGGGGGAAGCGATCCGGGAGGCGACCGCCCGCCTTTCGAGGCTCATGGGGTATACGGGAGGATAACATCCTCCGTCCCCTCTCTTCTCCGTTTGCATGAGTTGGAGATGCTTTCCTTGACATCAGTGGGTCGCTTTCAAGCAAACAAGGGATTGTCACCACATAGTAAGGTGAGATGATGGTAGCATTCTTGCACCGGGGAGGAATGAATGAGCGAAATAAACATGTATGAAAACAAGGAAATACGATCTGTCTGGGATAATGAAAAAGAAGAATGGTATTTTTCTGTCGTGGATGTGGTTGGCGTTTTGACTGATCAGGAAACACCTCGAGGTGCCAGTACATATTGGGCTGTCTTAAAAAAGAGATTGAAAGAAGAAGGGAATGAACTGCTTACAATTTGTAAGCAGTTGAAAATGAAAGCTACTGATGGAAAAATGAGAGAAACCGATGTGGCAGATATGCAGGG
>JAAZJI010000113.1 GCA_012800465.1 Spirochaetales bacterium | reverse complement strand
GATCCTCCCCTCGTCCATCATCGACGGACCCACCTGGATTGCGAAGAGGATGTCCTCATATCCTGTGTAGGTGACGATCCCTTCATGGATCTCCACCGGTTCGTCCACCGTGACCACGAACCCCGCCATGGGAATAATGGTGTTCCCTCCCGTCGAAACGCCGACCACCCGTCTACCGACGATGACGATTTCCTGGTTATCGGAGGGCGGAGTCGATCGGCCTCCACTCCGGGTATATATCTCTCCTTCGAGGGGAATCCCATCAACTTCAATCTTCAGATCGGAGAGCCGAGGCACGTCGATCCACGTCTCACCGGCTTTGTTTACGAACAACGCCGGCCGTTCATTCAGCGGCGGAAGCTCCACAAGTCCTTGATGAACCGAAAGTCCATAGGGAGAACCGAGGGTGCAGAACGGGGAATCAAGGTCTGAAGAGTCCATCAGAAAGAAGTGGGAGTTCACCACGAGCTCTTCTTCCACCGCCGACGCGAATCCCAGCTCGTCGGAGACCGGGATGAAGCGCAGGGAATCGGCCGTTCCGTTTGCGATTGAAAGCAGGCCTTCGACAGCCAGACGATCGAGATATTCCCTCAGAACAGGGTCATTGACCGCCAACCGATCGTTGACGGCGATCTCTCCTTTGGAAACCAATCCGTTCACATAGGAGGCGAACGCAAGGTTGGGATCCAAGAAGGTAATGTTCCCCCGGGTCATGGAAAGCGGGAACGGAAGGTCTTCATCCAATCGAAAAAAGACAAACCAACCAAACTTGCCGGGGTTCTTCGGAATGATGGTGACCTGATAGAGCCGGGCGATCTCCCCGATGGCTCGCCTGTCGAACGGAGGCGCCTGGGGCCGAAGTTCTTCCCATGGAAAGCCTTCAACCTTCTGAACGCGTTGAATCTCCCAGCCGTCCCGCTTCGTTACGATCGTGGATACCATAAGGAGGGATGCTCGCTCTGCAGGATATGATTCAGGTCGTCGAAGCCTCGATAACGGATCGCATGGATGCCCGCCGCTTGGGCGGCAGTGACGTTGTGCTCGAGGTCATCGATGAACAGGATCTCGGAAGGCTTTGTGTCACTGACGGCAATGAGGTGTTCGTAGATCGCCCGATCCGGCTTGTTGACCTTCAGGATGCCGGAGATGATGTAATGGTCGAAGAAGGTCGGCCAGTGTCCGCCCTTCCGGAGCGCTTCATAGGTCGGCGTGGCCATGTTCGAAAGAAGGGCCAATTTCAGGCCTTGCTCCTTGAGGGCCTTGGCCCACCGGATGATCGCCGGGTCGATCCGGCTCCATCCGGCCAGATCCAGCGAGACGAGCGCATCGATCGGGGGGTTCTCCATCCCGGTCACCAGGCGCCAGTATTCGAGGAGGGTATGATGGTCGCGGTCGAAGTCGGAGCGATAGGCCCAGTAGCGCTCGGTGAAGGTCGGAGGGTCGAATCCGGTGTGTCTGCTCATCGCCGCCAGGACCTCGTCCTCGATGAACCGGGCGACGACTCCGCCGTAATCGAGGGCGAGCAGGGTGACGGGCTTCTTCACATCAGACCCCCACTCTGTTCCGTCCGCTCTCTTTGACCTGATAGAGCGCCTTGTCGGCGGCATCGATCAGATCCTGTTCATCCTTCACGTTGGCGGTCGCAAGCGAGGCGCCTCCGATCGAGACGGTGACCTTGATCTGCTGCTCGCCCCAGCTGGTGGTCCGCTCGCTGACCGTTCGCCGGATCGCTTCGCCGACCTCCAGGACGTCGTTTCCGCTGGCCCCGAGCAGGACGACCATGAACTCGTCTCCGCCGAGCCGGATCAACAGGTCCCCTTCCCGCAGCTGGGTGCGGGCGCTGGAGGCGATCCCCTGGAGGACCCGGTCGCCGACCGTGTGGCCGTAGGTGTCGTTGACATCCTTGAAGTGGTCCACGTCGATCATCAGAATCCCCAAGGTGGTGTTCTGCTTCACCGACCGGCTGAACTCCTCGCGGAGGCGGGTCAGCCCGAAGCGGCGGTTGTACACCCCGGTCAGGGGGTCGACGGCGGCGAGCTTCTGGATCTGGTCGTGCGTCACCGCGTTGTGCAGGGCGAGGGCGAGGCTCGAGATGAAGAGGTCGAGGTTCTTCTCCACCTCGCGCGCGATCGGGTCCTTGGCGGCAAGGATGACGACCCCCATCCCCATGCCCTTGTAGATGATGGGAAACAGCAGCACCGTCCGGGGACGGAAGGTCGCGATGACTCCGTCGATCAGGGCTTCGGCGGGGATGTCAATCCGCTTGCGGTTTAACTGGCTCAGCGCATCGAGAACCTGAGGGTTCTTGCCAAGCTCCTCGCCATTGGAAAGGCCGCTGGAACCCAGAAGCTTCAGGTTCCCTTTGATTTCAACCAAGACCGCCCCGCCGTCGATG
>JAAZJI010000112.1 GCA_012800465.1 Spirochaetales bacterium | reverse complement strand
TTATATATTAAGTATAAAGATATATATATACATATTATGTATGTTATTATATATACATATAAAGATACATATGAAAACATCCAAAAAAGATGCTTTCAATAGAACTTTATAAAAAACTATAATATAATGAGATGGATGATTCCACTCGTTTGTAATTAAGAAAAATCAAAATGTTTCATAAATAACGCAAAATGTATATATGCAGTATATCGAAAGGATATGTAAAATAAATGCAAGTGCGAACACCAAATATCTACTTACTGGAACCAAGTAAGAAGGAAATGCTTGCAATTTGGGAAGGAATGGGATATAAATGATTGTATATACAGGGGATAAATACGGATTAAAATCATTTGATTTTTCGCATATTTTGGTAGATTGAACAAAACCTTGAACATTCCGTTTCGCTGGAGGGCACCATGACGAACGCACCATTCACGCTCTGTCGGATCAAAGGCACTGAACGCTTCTTTTATTATGCCCTCTTCCGTGACCCTGCGACCGGCAAGCGGGGGAACAAGAAGAGCGTCGAAGTGTTGAAGAAGGCGTTGGGAGAACATGATGGGAATCCCGTCACCAGGCGGGATGAGGCGGTCCGGATCTGCCAGCGGGCGCTTCAGCAGGGCTTGGTCTTTTCAAAGCCCTCGAACGTTACGCTGCATGGATATCTGGCCGATTTCTACGACTGGTCGAAGAGCGAGTATGTGAAGCGGAGGAATCTCCTGCAGCCGGGTTCGCTCAGCAGGGATTACATCCATATCCGAAACAACATGATGAACAATCATGTGCTGCCGATCGTCGACAAGGATGTGTTACTCTCCGAAGTAACGCTCAATGACATCGAGCGGATCCAGCTTTCCCTGGTGGAGAAGGGGAACGTGAGCTACAGCACGATCAACATCATCATGAGCGCAATCGGCGTCGCTCTCGGTGAAGCCCAGCGCCGGGAGCTCCTCGATCGGACCAGGACGGTCACGGCCGAACCCTTGCATGTGGTCCATCGGCGACGAGGGATCCTCACCGAGGATGAGCTGGTCCGCTTCATGGCCTATGCGAAGGAGCATTCCGAAAAGCGGATCCATCTCGCCATTCTTCTTTCTTTGCTGACCGGGATGCGCAGCGGGGAACTGCGGGCGCTCCAGCGATCTTCATTGGGCCGGGATTCGATCACTGTCGAACGGGCGTATGCCGACCATGCCGGATTGAAGCTTCCGAAAGGCAAAAGGATTCGGCTCGTCCCCTGCCCCGCCTCCCTGATCGAGGACCTTCATGTGTTGGCGGAGAGCAATCCGTATGAGGGTGGACACGACCTGGTCTTCTGGTCGAAACGAGGTGGCGGATTCGTGTCCAGCCATTACTTCAGCTCGCGGTTCAAGGAGGAGCTCGTCAAAAGCGGCGTCTTCACCGCTGAAGATCTTAAAAAGCGGAACATCACCTTCCACTCGCTCCGTCACATGGCGAACACCCTCTTGCGCGGACATGTGGACGAGCACGTCCTCCGTCTTACGATCGGGCATACCAGTCAGCGGCTGAGCGACCTCTATACCCATATGAATCGACGGACCCTCCAGGCGGTCGCTCTTGCCCAGGAGAAGACGATTCTTTCACTCCTCGAAGATCGGGATCCCGAGGGGCCGAATGACGACTCTTCGGATGATATCCTCCGCAAAGGCCTCTCATAGCCGATTTCTCAGGTAAATATTGCCGTTTATCAATGGTCGGAGAGTTTCTCTGCTCATGCGCTTGTGATACAGTGGATGCACTGGAAGAAATTGGAGGCGACAGAATGAAGTTAGCAGTCTTTGCTGACATCCATGGAAACCTTCGAGCTTTGGAATCCGTACTTACGGATGCCTCGCAGGCAGGGGCTGAGGATATCGTATTTCTCGGGGATCTCGTGTACAACGGCCTCGATCCTCAGATGTGCTTCGAACTGCTGATGAGATATAAGCCGATGGTCACGATCAAGGGCAACAGTGATGAGTATCTGGAGATGATTCCTTCGTTCGTCGTGAACGACGATAAGGATGAACAGCTTTTGAAACACTACAAGTACACATCGATCCGGATGAGAAAGAAAGCCCGCGATGAGATCGCCGCCTTCGATCTGACCAGACGGTTTGAGATCTGCGGCGTGAAGATGCTCGCCTGTCACGGGACTCCGACGAACATCGGTGAAGGACTGTATGAATCCGATGAAGCCACGTTGACTCTCGCACGAACGATGAAAGAGGAAGGGATCCAGGTGGTGCTTTCCGGCCATACCCACATCCCGGCCGATTTTACCGTCGACGGGATCCGATTCGTGAATCCCGGGGCGATCGGATTCGGTCTGGACGGCGATACCCGGCCCAGCTATGCGATCATCGAATGCGTGGACGGGAAGGCCCGGGTCCAGTTCCGTCGGGTCGAATATGACACGAAGAGATATATCCAGGAAGTGGAGCACGCGTCGGAGGGGTTTCCCCTCTTCAAATGTCTCCGCTACGCCTTGGAAAAGGGAAAGATGCCCGCCTGAATCGGGTCAATGTCTCGGCAGCGTCACCGTGATGACGGTCCCCTGCCCCGCCTTGCTGCGCAAATCGATCTTTCCGTTGTGCAGCAGGGTCGCATGCTTCACGATGGAAAGCCCCAGTCCGGTGCCGCCCGTTTCCTTCGAGTGGCTCTTGTCCACCCGGTAGAACCGCTCGAACACCCGATTCTGATGCTCGGTCGGGATGCCGATGCCGGTGTCCTTCACCCGGAGGATCGCCGTGTCTTCGTCCCCTGAGACGGAAACCTCCACAAGGCCGTCTTCGGTGTTGTACTTGATCGCGTTGTCGCAGAGGTTGTAGACGATTTCGCCCAACAACCCCCGGACACCGGTCACGGTGACCGGAGAGCCGGTAAGCAGCAGGCGGATGTTCTTCGTTCCTGCCGCATCTTGGAGAACATCGAGCGTTTCCTTGGCGATCTGATGAAGATCGACGTTCTCCCACGGCAGTTCGCCACCTTCGTCGAGCTGGGAGAGATGGATGATATCCTCGATGAGCACCAGGAGCCGTGACGCCTCGGTGCGGATGCAGTTCACGAAGCGGGAGATATCCTCCGGCTTGGCAAGTCCGTTTTCGATCAGCTCCGCCCTTCCCATGATGGACTGAAGCGGTGTCTTCAGTTCATGGGACACATTGGCGGTGAACTCCCGGCGTTGCTGTTCCAACAGGGATTTTTCCGTAACGTCGAACACGAGAATCGCGGTTCCCACGGTCTCGTCGTTGAAGTCGATGCGGCTCGCGTTGATCTCATACCTTCTTCCCAAGCGGCGCAGCTTCACCTGTCCGTGTCCGCTTTCGGCGGCGGTCTTCATGACGCCGCGGATCTCGCTGCTTCGTTCCACGACGAGGAAATCTTTTCCGATTCCGGATGAATCCGTTCGAAACACCTGCTGGGCGGCGGGGTTGATCGAGACGACGACGCCTTTGTCGTTGAGCAGAACCAGTCCCTCGTTCATACTCTGGGTGATCAGGGAGAACTCGTCGCGTTTCTTGTTGAGTTCGCTTCGCTGACTTTCAATCTGTCGCTGCTGATGGGCGATGCGCAGCAGCAGCGGGGAGAGCTCGTCATAGGTGTTGTTGTTCAGGGGATGCTCGAGATCGAGGGTGTTCAAGGAACCGATCGTACGTTTGGCGATGCGGTTCGCCAGAAACGACGAGATGACGATCGTCGCGACGAGAATGAGCAGAACGGGCATCAGCATCCCCAGGAGAATCGAAAGAACGCTGTTGCTCGTGATGGAGATGCGCAGGATATTTCCATCGGTAAGCCGTGTCGCCTGATAGAACGTCTTTTCGGTCAGGGTGGATGAGATCCGTCGGCTTTCACCCGTTCCGCTCTGAAGGGCTTCGACGATCTCCTGCCGATCGAGATGGTTCTCCATCGTAGCGGCGTCCGCGATGCTGTCATACAGGACCACGCCGTCGAAGGCGATGAGCGTGATCCTGTATCCTTTGATGTCAAGGGAATCGAGCCATTCGATGCCGCCCTCTTCCGCGCCATGGGCGACGATGGCAAGCTTGGTGCCGAGCTGCTGTCGCTGCTCCTCGACAAGGGAACGGTACATCACCGTCAGCATCACGATGAAGGAGAGGACCAGCACCGAGAGCGCTACGATGACGATGGACCGGAAGATGTGCTTTTTCACGAGGACGCCTCCAGGCGGTACCCGACGCCCCGAACGGTCTCGATTGCGCTGCTGGCATCCCCCAGTTTCTTCCGAAGCGTCCGGACGTGGACGTCCACCGTGCGGGTCTCACCATCGTAGTTCATCCCCCAGATATCCGAAAGGATCTGATCGCGGGTGAACGCCCGGCCGGGGTTTTCAAGGAAAAGCCGGAGCAATTCGAACTCCTTCAGCGTAAGATCGATACGGTTCCCGTCCACATGGACGGTATGCTCGGTCAGGTTGACGATGAGGGTTCCTCGTGTAATGACTTTCGGAGTCTCCTTCGGTTCGGTCCGCCGCAGTACGGCCTTCACCCGGGATACCATCTCCATCATGCCGAAGGGCTTCACGAGGTAGTCGTCGGCTCCGAGGTCGAGGCTTTGGATCTTGTCGTATTCCGTTCCCTTCGCCGTCGCCATAATGACCGGAATCTCCTTTGTCCGGGGGTCGGCCTTGAGCGCGGAGAGGATCTCCACGCCGTCCATGTTGGGAAGCATCACGTCGAGAATGATGAGCTTCGGCAGTTCCTTTCCGATCGCCTCGAAGAAGGATTCGCCGTCGGCGAAACCCACTGCCGAGAAGCCGGTGGAACGGAGCGCATAGAGTTCGATCTCCCGAATGCTCGCATCATCCTCAACGCAGTAGATCATGTCATCCGCTCCCGTCTGTGCACGCCTGTCACGGAGAACAGGACCCATTCGGCGACATTCGTCGCATGGTCGCCGATCCGTTCGAAGTATTTGGCGATCATCAAGAGGTCGAGGGCGTATTCACCATCCTCGGGGTGTTTTGCGATCATATCGATCAGGGAGGTCTTCACCTCGTCGAAGAGGGCATCGACCACGTCGTCATATTTCATGACTTCGGTTGCAAGCTCCATGTCCCGTTGAACGAAGGCGTCGACACTCTCGGTCACCATCTTGATGGTGGCGGTCGCCATCTCACCGATGGGGCCTCGGTCGTTTCCGGTCCGTCCTTCCAGATACCGGATGATCTCGGCGATATCCTCCGCCTGGTCCCCGATGCGTTCCATGTCGGTGATCATCTTGAGCGCAGCGGATATCTGACGAAGGTCTCTGGCGACCGGCTGCTGCTGCAAAAGCAGCTTCAGGCACAGCGCTTCGATCGTCCGCTCCTTCTGGTCGATGATGTCGCCCAGCGGCTTGACCTGCTTGGCAAGATCGGTGTCTCCCGAAAGCAACGCTTTGGCCGCTATGGAGATGACCTCTTCGCAGAGCGCACCCATTTCGATGAGCTCCCGGTTGAGAAGGGCGAGTTGCTCGTCAAATCTGCTTCTCATTATCCGAACCTCCCCGTGATATAGTCTTCTGTCCGTTTGTCCAGCGGATTGCTGAACATCTTTTCCGTATCACCAAATTCTATAAGGTCACCAAGCAAAAAGAAAGCGGTATAATCGGAGATCCGGACAGCTTGATGCATGTTGTGCGTAACGATGATGATCGTGTATCGGTTTTTAAGCGTCGTGGCGAGGTCTTCGATCTTCGAGGTGGAGATCGGGTCGAGGGCGCTTGTCGGTTCGTCCATCAGGAGCACCTCCGGCTCCACCGCCAGGGCCCGGGCGATGCAGAGCCGCTGCTGCTGACCACCGGAAAGACCCAGCGCCGACTTCCTCAGCCGATCCTTCACCTCGTCCCACAAGGCCGCGTCGGTCAGGGCGCGCTCGACGATGTCATCGAGCCTTGCCCGGTTTCTGATCTCGTGGGTGCGGGGACCGTAGGCTACGTTGTCGTAGATGCTCATCGGAAAGGGGTTGGGCTTTTGGAAGACCATGCCGATCTCCCGCCTCAGCTCGTTCACATCGGTGGAGGGCGCGTAGATGTCCATATCGCGATAGCGCACTTCACCGGTTATTCTCACCCCGTCGATGAGATCGTTCATGCGATTGAGTGTTTTCAGGAATGTCGATTTGCCGCACCCGGAGGGACCGATGAGGGCGGTGATGCTCCTTTCCGGGATTTCCATGGTAACGGATTTGAGGGCTTTGACCTGAGAGTACCAGAGATTCAGATCCTGTACCGAGATGATTGACTTCATGCGTTCTTCCTTTTCTGAAAGTATTTGCCAACTAGCGTAGCGCTCAGGTTGATGATGAGGGTAAGCAGCATCAGGATCGCGGCGATCCCGAATGCGACCTCGAACTCGCCCTGCTCCTTGGCATATACGTACAGCGCCACGGTAAGGGTCGCACCGGCGCTGGTAAGGCCTCTGAACAATCCGTTCACCGCGTGAGCGAAGCCCGCCGTGAACAGCAATGCCGCCGATTCGCCCAGGATCCGTCCGACGGACAGGATGCTGCCGGTGATGATGCCGTCGATGCACCCGGGCAGGACGACGGTCCGGATCACCCGCCACTTCCCCGCCCCGAGGCCGAACGCGCCTTCGCGGTAGCTCTGCGGTACGGCTTTCAGGCTTTCCTGGGTGGTCCGCATGATCGTCGGCAGGTTCATGATGACAAGAGTCAATGCTCCCGCCATGAGGGAGGTCCGCATGTTCAGGAACTGGCAGAAGAAGAGCATGCCCACCAGTCCGTAGATGATGGAGGGGATTCCCGACAGCGTCTCCGCGGCGTATTCGATCAGGACGACCACTCTTCGATTGGTCGCATACTCGGTCAGGTAGATCGCGGCTCCGACGCCCAGCGGGAGAACGAAGATGAGGGTCGCCAGCACGATGTACACCGTGTTCAGGATATCCGGCAGAATCCCGATGCGCTCGGTCAGGTAGCTCGGGGCGGTCGAAAGGAACTCCCAGGTGATGTGGGGAAGGCCCCCGATCATGACATAGAGAACCAGGAACACCACCAATGCCACGGTGAACCATGTAGCGCCCAGCATGAGGATCTGCATGATGAGACCATATGTCTTGCGTCTCCGGGAGAGGGATGGGGCTTCCGTACTCATTTCTTCTGTCCTCCCTTGAGCAGCATGTTGAACACGGCGTTGATCAACAGGATGAAGAGGTAGAGCACCAGGGCGATGGAGAAGAGCGCCTGGCGCTGCAAGCCGGAGGAATAGGACATTTCACTTGCCACCGCCGTGGTGAGGAAGCGGACGCTCTGGAACAGCCGGGGCATGTTCGGAACGTTTCCCGATACCATCATCACCGCCATCGCCTCCCCGATCGCCCGTCCGACTCCCAGGACGATCGCGGCGGCGATGCCGCTCTTCGCCGCTGGCACGGAGACGCGGAACCAGGTCTCCGTCTTCGTCGCGCCGAGGGCGAGGGACGCTTGTTCATATTCCTCGGGAACCGCGTCCAATGCGGTTATCGAGACCTTCACGATGGAAGGCAGGATCATCACCGAGAGCACGATGATGGCGGCCAGCAGGCTTGCCCCGTCCGGTATTCCGAACACCGACCTGATGGCGGGAACGAGGACGAGCATACCGACAAGACCGTAGACGACCGAGGGGATGCCGGCAAGTAGGCTTACCGCTTCCGATACGATCTCCTTGACCCGCTTCGGTGCTACCTTCGACAGGTACACAGCAGTGAGGAAGCCCACCGGCACTCCCAGCAGGATCGCGCCTGCGGTGCCGTAGACCGAGGTCAGGATGAAGGGCAGGATCCCATAGGAAGGCGGGGACGCCGTACTCGCCCACTTCTTGCCGAAGAGGAAATCCGCAAGACCGATCTCCCTGATCGCGGGGATGCCCGAGATGATGATATAGACGGTGATGAGGAGAACGCTTCCGACGGTTACAAGCCCGAGCAGAAGGAATATGGTCTGTATCACGTTCTCGATGGTTCGCTTTAGACTTTTACTTTGTTTCATCATGCTTTCTCAACGATACAATAATAAGCGGTGCTTCCGCTATCGAAAGCACCGCTTTTCCGGATGCTTCGGATCAGTTTGCGCTTACCACACCGGTAGCGGAGATGATCGAAGAAGCTTTGGCCGAGGTGATGTAGTCAAAGAACTTCTGCGCCGTCGCGGAAAGAGGAGTGTCGGCTTTGGTAACCAGCACGAAGGGGCGCTGGACCACGTAGCTTCCATCCTTCACCGTCTTCTCGGAGGGAACCACGCCACCGACGGTTACCGCCTTCACCGTGGACTTGACGGAAGCCAGGGACGCATATCCGATGGCATCCACGTTTCGGCCGACGGTCGCGATCACGTCTCCGGTCGAGGTGAGCTCTTGTCGGTACTTGTTCTTGTCCTTGGTCTTCGTGATGCTTTCGAATCCGTCACGGGTACCGCTGCCGGCTTCTCGTCCGATCAGAACGATGGGGGCATCCTTGCCGCCTACCTCTTTCCAGTTGGTGATCTGGCCGGTGTACATCTTCGCGATCTGGTCAAGCGAGAGATTGGATACCGGGTTGTCGTTGCTCACGATGATCGCGATGCCGTCGTAGGCAAGGACGGTTTCCTTCAGTCCCTGGGCCTTTTCCGCATCCTTGAGCGCACGGCTGGAAAGTCCGATGTCGCAGCGACCTTCGGCCACGGCGGTGATGCCGCTTCCGGATCCGGTGGGGTTGTAGGTGAAGGTCACCCCGGGGTTGTCAGCCATGAACTGCTCGCCCAACGCTCCGATGACCTTTTCCATGGAGGTGGACCCGTCGGTGGAGACCATGCCGCCACTCTCTTTTGCTCCCTGGGCGAACAGTCCGCCCGTAACGAGAGCCATGATCAACATCACATACATGATTTTTTTCATCGTATTTTCTCCTATACAATTGATGTATTCGTTTTTCATGGCCCATTGTAAAGTTCCAATGTTAAATGAAAAAGACAAGTCATGTTAAATCGAGGTAAAAGGAAAACGATCCGATTCAGCGGAAATAGAAATATATCTATCGATACTGAAAGTAGTTGTAAAGTATTTACATTAAACCTGCCTGGAAAAAGGAAAGCCGGCGTTCCTTCTTGTCGACACGAATGGCGATCTGTCTCTTCTGCGTTGAACCATAGGGGTTCCTTATTGAGTGTATGAAATCATGGTCGTCGTTCTTCTCATATAAAACACATTGGGTTCATTGATGGAATATTCGTGATATTCGTTCCAAATATGAAACGAAAGCTCTGTTCATTTCAAAAGTGGAATGATAGAATGCTCTCATGAGCTATATCTGGGAATGTGAATCATGGCCACATCTTGTATATGACAGTCCATCCGTTTCCGAAGCTTTGGAACGTCTTTATAAAGAAAAGCAGATTACGGATATCGCATATTCCGTCATTGATGATCGGACAAAAAGACAGTTGATTGCTAAAAGCTTAACGGAGGA
>JAAZJI010000111.1 GCA_012800465.1 Spirochaetales bacterium | reverse complement strand
CGGATCTTCGCGCTGGCGACGGTGGCTCCGCCGACCAGCAGGGCGGCGACACTGAACATCCCGATCTGCATGTGACTGTTATAGGTGTTGAGCGTCCCGATGTTGTGCAGGTAGATGATCATCCCATAGCCGGCGAGCACCGTGGAGATGATGATGCTCACGATCCGGGTATGCTCGACCCGGATGCCCGCAGCCCGGGCGACCTCCATGTCCTGGCCGACCGCGCGCATATCCTGCCCCAGCTTCGTCTTCTTGAACCAGAGGATGAAGACGCAGAGCAGCGCGATGACGAGGAACGTCCCCACCGGAATCGGCACCCCGCCTATCCGGACCATCAAAAAGTTGTCCAGCGACTTGCGGATGCCGATCAGGTTCACCGTGTTCCGGATCCCGTACCCGCGGGGAAGCAGAAGGTTCGGTGAGATGATCCTGATCAGCGGACCCATCCCATAGAGGACGACCAGCTGATAGATGCCGTTCATGAAGAAGCCGATGATGTAGCTCGTCACCATCTCCCGGCCTTTGGCCATGTTCAGGATCTTCCCGCTCCACCATCCCAGAAGGATGGAAAGCGGGGTGGAGAGGATCATCGCCAAAAGGATTCCCGGGATGCCGACGATCCCCCAGTCGGTGGTGAAGATCAGTCCGATCTGGCCCGCCATCGCTCCGAGGGTCATCCCGAAGTTCAACCCCATCCCGGCGAGGATCGGGATGAGCAGGGAGACGATCAGAAAGGAGTTCCGGCTGACCCTGCTGATCACCTCGCCGGCCAGATAGGTTGCCGAATACCCGCTCAAGGGAGCGCCGAAGGCGATGATGACCACGAAGAGAAGCGGCACCGTGTTGTTCGCCATGAAGCGGAGGATCTTCTGTTTCGTACTCGCTTTTTTCATCGGACCGCCTCCGTTTTACGCGTCAGGGCGTAGAGGATCATGCCGTTGGAGGCCACGATCCTGATCACCTCGCTCATATCCGTCTGGATCATCGCGTTCATCACGCTGGGGGTCATCGTGAGGATCCCCTGGAAGAGGAAGGTCCCGATGATGACGTTGAGGATCGAGGCCTTGTTCACCGACGCTCCTCCGATGAGAATCGCCGAGACCGCGGGAAGGGCCATGTAGAAGGGCCCCATATAGAGCTGGATGAACCCGAAGCTCTGCTGATAGACGAGGATTCCGACCGCTCCGAACCACGTGGACAGCATCACGCTGAGGGTCCGGATCCGATCAACGTCGATTCCCGAAGCCCGGGCGAAGACCGGGTTGGAACCGACGGCGGTCATCGCCGTTCCCGTCTTGGTGTGGAGGAACGCCCAGGTGGCGAACGCCAGGACCGTGAAGAACAGGATCATCCCGGTGGGGAAGACGAAGTGGTCGCCGATCCGGATCTTGAGGAAATCGTTCAGCACATGGAGATAGTACCCCTCGGTCGAGATCGTGGTCCGCAGCCCCGATCCCGCATACCCCCAGACCATCTTCGGGTTGTCGAACGGCAGAAGAAGCCACATGATCGACATGAACGCGACCGATGAGAATCCGACGTAGGTCGCGATCATCATCTCCCCGCCCTTCACCCGGTTGAGCAGTTGCCCGTACCCCCATCCCAGAACGAGGGCAAAGGGAGTGGCGAAGAGGATTGCCAGCCAGAACGAGGCGGGTCCGGCGACATCAACCTGAAGGCTGATCGTCGCCCCAAGAAGACCGGAGATGATCCCCAGCGGAAGTCCGAAGTTCAATCCGCAGCCGCTGTGGATCATCGGAACCATCGCAAGCACCAGCACCGCGTTCATTCCGAAGCGGTTCAGGGTATCGGAAAGACTCGTCGCCACGTTCACGCCGAAGAACGGGGCAAGAATGAACAATGAGAGCAAAAAGAGGGCGATGATGATTCTCGGCAAGCCGAAGGAACGGACCATCTGCCGGACTTTTGTCAATATCCGAGTGGTATTCATGGCTCTTGCACCTCCTGGCCAACCATCATCAGACCGAACTTGGCGCTGTCGCTCGTCGCCGGGAGGATGCCGAACACCTTCCCGTCGTTGATGATCGCGATCCGGTCACAGACGGAGCGCAGCTCTTCAAGCTCGCTGCTGATCATCACGATCGTCGTTCCGCTCTCCTGGTTGTACCGCCTGAGGGCATCCAGGACGAGGCTCTTCGCCCCGATATCGATTCCCCGGGTCGGCTCGCTGACGAACAGGAGCTTCGGGTGCACGGCGAACGCTTTAGCCAAACACACCTTCTGCTGGTTGCCGCCGCTGAGTTCCCGGGCGTTCTGGCGGGTGGAGACGCAACGGATCTCAAGCTGCTGCACGTACTTCCTCGTCTCCTCCTCGATCGCCTGCTGATCCCGGAAGGAGACAAGTCCGTTGAGGTGACGCTTGAGGAACTTGTTCTGGACCTGCATCGCGGTGAAAGTGATGTTCCATTCGAGGGACTCGTCCAGGAGCAATCCCACCCCCCGCCGATCCTCGCTGACGAACGCGATGCCGGCGTCAAGCAACGCCCGCGGCTGATTCAGCGGCAGCGTCTCCCCTCGGAAGACGACCTGTCCTCCGGAAGGAAAGAGTCCCATCACCCCGTTGGGGATGCCGAGCTTGCCCTGCCCCGCCATCCCTCCGATACCGAGGATCTCCCCGTCATGGACATCGAGACTGACGTTCCGGACCGTCTCACCGGGCATGTCGACCCAGAGATTCCTGATGCTGAGAACGACCTCGGAATCTTCGTAGTTGAAGGTTCGGGTATTCCGTTTCGCCGCATCGACCTGACGGCCGACCATCCAGTGGGCGATGTCCGTGACCTTGACCCCTTTTGAAGGCACCGTCTTGATGATCCTGCCGTCGCGCATCACCATGATCGTGTCGCAGACGTCGATGATCTCCTGCAGGCGGTGGCTGATGAAGATGATCGCGATCCCCTCGGAACTGAGGGTCCGCATCGCCTTCAGCAGGCTCTCCGCCTCCTGTTCACTGAGCACCGCGGTCGGTTCATCGAGGACCAGAAGCCGGAGGCCTTCCTCCATCTCGGTCGTCGCCTCCTTGCTGAGCTCCCGGGCGATCTCGGTGAATTGCTTGTAGCCGACCGGCATCTCGGAGACGAGCATCCTCCCGTCCAGGGGGACGCCCAGCTTGTCGATCGCCCCTTGGGCGATCTTCTCCATCGACTCCCGGTCGAGGGTGTTCATCCGCTCGCCGAAGAGTTCGCTGACAAGCGTATGCTTCAACGGCTCCCGATTCAGCAGGATGTTCTCCGTCGCCGTCGAATCCGGCAGCAGCGAGAACTCCTGATGGACCATCCCGATCCCGCTGGCCAGAGCGTCGATCGGCGAGGTGAAGTCCACTTCGTTCCCATCGATATGGACCGACCCGCCATATCCCCCCGTCTGATGGATCTCGTCCATGCCGAAGAGGATCTTCATCAACGTGGATTTGCCCGCTCCGTTCTCCCCCACGAGTCCCAGGATCTCTCCACGCTCGAGAGAGAAGGTGATATCGGAAAGCACTTCGTTGCCGAAGAAATCCTTGCTGATGTGTCGCATCTCCAGAAGAGGTGCTCCAAGTTCATTGTTCATCATGTTTCCTTAACTATCCATGGGTGTGACCGATACCTCGAAAAGGGATCGGCCCCAGCCACAAGATGCCTGAAGGGGGAGAGTGACCTCTCCCCCGTGCGGCGTGCAGTTCGAGTCTACCTGATGGAGAAGTACTTCTCCGGGACGACCACGTCCGCGGCGCCCATGTACCCCTTGCCCATCATGTAGGTGTCCTGGTAGATCAGGACGTGGTTTCGGGCGACGACACCGGTGTTCACGTCGTTGTAGAACGCACCGTTCCACTTCGCGTCGCCGGTATACTTGCCGTACGCCTTCATGATGTCGCTGAGCTTGGTCAGTTCGCTTTCGCCCTTGATGACGTTGATCGCGTGGGTGCCGAGTCCGGCGGTGGTGACGTATCCATAGGAGTACGCCCATGTTCCGAAGCGGCCTGCACCACCACGGTCGACGACGGCCTTCTCGACCTTCGCGAGGATCGCGGCGAAGTCGCCCGCCTCTTTGGAGAGGTCAAGACCGAGGGCTCCGGGATACCCCATCAGCGGGCTGGGCAGGTCGGCTTCGATGAAGTAGCCGCCATACGCCAGCAGCTGCTTCAGAAGCGGTTCGGTGTGGGCATCGTTGGTCACGAAGAACGCCGCGTCCGTGCCGTACTGCTCGAGCCAGGCGGGGACCTTCTCGAGGATGTACTGCTGGGCACCGGCGATTCCGACATCGCTGACCGGGTCGGGAGCGGTCTCGTAGACGAAGCGCATCCCCAGATCCTTGGCGGTCTCCGCCATGATCGCGGCGCGGCGGCTGAGAGTCTCATAGCTCATGTGGCGAGGGAACGAGACATGGACGAACGTCTTGATGCCCAGGTCGTGCGCGGTCTTGATGATCAGGTATCCGCGGGAAACGAAGTCGTTGTTCACCGCGAGATCGGCGGCGGTCTGGATCACCGGCGGATCCTCGTGCGGCTCTCCGGCGATCGTGATGATGTCGGGGCGCTTCTCCTTGATGATCCGGAACGCCTCGGTGGTGCCGGGAATCGCCTGGTTGACGATGACCGCCTTCATCAACGGGTCGTCCGCCAGACCGGCGATGACGCTGATCGTCGTCTCCTGCTCCTCCATGAAGTTGTCGGGATAGGTGACGTGGTTGATGATTCCCCCACTCTTCACATCCCCATATTCTTCAATGAGTTTTTCCGCACCGCGCAGGTCATCCTCGGATTGAGAAACCGTACCGGTCACGATTCCGACGTGGAATGCGGTGCTCTTTTCCGGGGCGGCTTCTTTGGAACCTGCAGCAAAGACCATGGAAGCTGCAAACAGCACGACCATGGCGATAGCTACTGTCTTTTTCATAGCTGGTCTCCTTTAGCGAGATATTTTCCCTATCAGCACATGATACGAAAAAGGATCGATTGCGACAAGAAGAAAGCACACATTTATGCATAAAGTGCAAATTGGATGTATATTTATGCCTGCTGTCGTCGGATTTCGTAGAGAAAGATCCCCGCGGCGACGGAGACGTTCAATGAATCGATGTTGCCGGTCGTCGGAATCGCCACGATGTGGTCGCACAGCTGCTCCGTCAGCCGGCTGATTCCCCTTCCTTCGCTGCCCAGCACAAGGGCGGTCCGCTTCGGGAAGGTCGCTTCATGCAGGCTTTTGCCGCCGAGCGCCGCGCCATATACCCAGAAGCCCCGACTCTTCAGGTACTCGATCTCGCGATTCAGATTCGTCACCACCGCCTGCTTCACATGATGCGCCGCCCCGGAGGAGACCTTGACCACCGTCTGGTTGGATTGGGCGCTCCGTCGGCTTGGGATGATCACGAGTGAGACGGAGAACTGGTCGGCGGAGCGGAGGATCGCTCCGAGGTTGTGCGGGTCGGTGATCCCGTCGAGAATCAGCACGAGCGCCCCTTCCTCCTCCTTCAGGTTCGAGCAGAATTCCCGAACCGTCAGCTGGCGGGAAGCGGACGGGCTTTTACTTTGGGAACCGGGAACAAGAAGAGCTCCCCGATGATTCGCGCCGCCGGCAAGCCGGTCGAGTTCGGCCTTGGAGACCTTCCGGACGATCGTCTTGCGGTTCATCCGCGCCAGGTTCTCCAGCACCTCGGTTTTCGAGCCCGTCCCCCGGGCGAGGTAGAGGATGGAGCCGCCTGAGGCGGTTTTCAGCCCCTCCTCGATCGCATGGAAGCCGATGATCGCATCGCTCATGGTCAGTCCTCGAAGGGAACCGGATTCGGTTCGGTGCTCTCACCGAGGGTATCGCTCAGCTCCTGCATCAGTCGTTTCGCTTTCGAGCTCAGCCGTTTGGGGACCTGGATGTCGATCTTCACGTACATGTCCCCCCGATCCGTCGAGTTGAGCCGGGTGGCGCCGTACTGGCGAAGACGGAGCATCTTCCCGTGCTGGGTTCCCGAGGGGACGTTGAGCTTGATCTTCCTGCCGTCGATCGTCGGTACCATGATCTCCGCCCCGAGCGCGGCCTGGGTGATCGAGATCGGTATTTGAATAAAGAGGTTGTCCCCTTGTCGGACGAAGTGCCGATGCGGTCTGACGTTGATGTAGACGTACAGGTCGCCGCTCGCCCCTCCGTTCGGTCCGGCGTCCCCCATCCCCCGAAGGACCACCCGGCTGCCGGTATCGACTCCGGCGGGAACGGTGACCTTCACCTTCTGCTGCTTGCGCTTCAAGCCGGTGCCGTGACACCCCTGGCAGGGATGTTCGATGATCTGCCCGTTTCCGCTGCAGGTGGGACAGGTCGATGCGATCGTGAAGAAGCCGCCGCCTCGGCTCACCTGTCCCGATCCGTGACAGGTGGGGCAGGTCTTCATCCCCGACGAGCTTTCGCTCCCCGAACCGCCGCAGACATCACAGGCCACCTGGTGGGAATAGGAGATCTCCACCTTCGTTCCGAAGATCGCATCCCTGAAATCGATCTCGATGTCGTAGCGGAGGGAAGAGCCGGGCTCGGGCCCGCGATGGGCTCTTGACGCCCTTCCCCCTCCTCCGAAGAAGGAGGAGAAGATATCCTCGAACCCGCCCCCGCCGAAGCCGGAACCGAAGATGTCGCTGAAATCGCGGTAGACGTTGGAGTAGTCGCGCGGACCGGAGCCGCCATCCACCCCGGCGAAGCCGAACTGGTCGTACATCTGCCGCTTCTTCTCGTCGGAGAGGACATCGTACGCCTCGGTCGCTTCCTTGAAGCGGTCTTCGGCCGCCTTGTCACCCTGATTGCGGTCGGGGTGGTTTGCGATCGCCAGTTTGCGGTATGCTTTCTTGATTTCATCCAGAGTGGCGGTCTTCTCCACCCCCAGGACTTCGTAATAATCTCGTTTCGCCACGGTTTCCTCGTCTACACAAGCATGTCGGCCGAAGCCGACATGATGGTATTCAACGTATTCTATCGTTCTTCAGGGCCGTTAGTCTACGACCTCGAAGTCGGCATCCTCGGCATCCTTCACCGTCTCCGAAGAGGAGCTCGCCGCGCTTCCGGTCTCGGCCTGGGGGCCGGAGCCTTCCGCCTGGGTCTGCTTGTACATCTCTTCGGCCAGCTTGTATGAAGCCTGCTGGAGGGCTTCCGTCTTGCTCTTCAGCTCGTCGGCGGACGCATTCTCGTTGGCCAGCGCGGCTTTCACGTCGTCCAACGCGCTCTGGATCTTCGCCCGGTCCGCCGGATCGATCTTGTCCCCGTGTTCGGAGAGGGATTTCTCGGTGGAATAGACCATCGAGTCCGCTTCGTTGCGGGCATCGATCCGGGCCCGTTCCCTCTTGTCCTCCTCGGCGTGCAGCTCCGCTTCCTTGACCATCCGCTCGATCTCCGCCTCGGAGAGGCCGCTGGAGGATTCGATCCGGATCTTCTGCTCCTTGCCGGTTCCAAGATCCTTGGCCGAGACGTGGACGATTCCGTTCGCGTCGATATCGAAGGTCACCTCGATCTGAGGGACGCCCCGCGGCGCGGAGGGGATTCCGACCAGGTCGAAGTTCCCGAGCGTCCGGTTCTGGGAAGCCATCTCGCGCTCGCCCTGGAGGACGTGGATGCTGACCGCGGTCTGGTTGTCCGCAGCGGTGGAGAAGATCTGGCTCTTGCGGGTCGGGATCGTCGTGTTCCGCTCGATGAGGCGGGTGTTCACGCCACCTAAGGTCTCGATCCCCAGGGAAAGCGGAGTGACGTCGAGCAACAGGACGTCCTTGACCTTTCCGCCGAGGATCCCGCCCTGGATCGCAGCGCCCATCGCGACGACCTCATCGGGGTTCACCCCCCTGTGGGGCTCTTTTCCGAAGAGCTCCTTGACCATCGCCTGCACGGCGGGGATTCTCGTCGATCCGCCGACGAGGATCACCTCGTCGATGTCACCGGCGCTGAGGCCGGCATCGCGCAGGGCGTTCTGGACGGGCTTCTTGGAGCGCTCGATCAGATCGGCGATCAGCTGTTCGAACTTGGCCCGGCTCAGGGTCATCTGCAGGTGCTTCGGCCCCGATGCGTCCGCGGTGATGAACGGCAGGTTGATATCGGTGCTGGTGGAATTCGACAGCTCGATCTTCGCCTTCTCCGCCGCCTCGCGCAGGCGCTGAAGGGCCATCTT
>JAAZJI010000110.1 GCA_012800465.1 Spirochaetales bacterium | reverse complement strand
TCCTGGTGCCGGTGAGCCAAAACCACTTCAAGCCGGACGCCGATCCCGCTCCGGGGAGCGATCGGGTCGCGATGGCCAACCTTGCAGTCGAAGCATACCCGGAGATCTACCCGGATGATCCGAAGCTGGAGTTCGTCGTCGATGACTGCGAGTTGAGAAGGGAAGGCCCCTCATACACCTACGATACCGTCAGGGAGCTCTACCTGAAATATCCGATCAAGGGGCGGCTCGGGTTGCTGCTCGGGGATGACCTGCTTTCCCAGTTGAAGAGGTGGCATCGATACAAGGAGCTGAAGGAGCTCGTCCGCTTCATCGTCATCCGCCGCGAGGGTGGCGTGGTCGCGTTCGACGACGTCGCCGCGGACCTCTTCTATCTGGATAATCCGACGGTCGACGAAAGTTCGACGATCATCCGCTCGGCGTTCAAGCGGCTGGGTTCGGATGAGCCGCTCGATCCGGCGATCGAGAATCTGATGACGCCCAATGTCGCATCCTATGTCCGGATCCATCGACTCTACCGCGCTTGAAGCGTATCTCACCCCCCGCCGTCTTGCCCACTCGCTCGCCGTGACGGAGCTCTGCCTTCACTTCAACGAACGGTTTCGCCTCGACCTCGCCGAAGCGGATCTCCGGGCGGTCGGCCTCGGGCATGACATCGCCCGCTCGTGGAGCGAGGAGGATCTGCGCTCGTATATCGAAACCCGCAAGATCGCCCTCCATCCGGGGGAGGAGGCGGTCGTCGACCTGCTGCACGCTCCGGTCGGAGCGGATCTTTTGAGACGGATGGGCTACAACGAGGACGTGGTCCGGGCGGTCCGCTACCATACCCTCGGAAGTCTCAAAATGGGAAAACTCGGCTTCGTCCTGTTTGCAAGCGACTACCTCGACCCGAATCGGACGTTTCTTCCCGAGGAGGATCGGGCCCTCCTCCTTGCCGAGCCGACGATCGAAGACCTGGTGTTCCGGATCCTTAAGCGGAGCGTCCGGTATCTGGCTGATGAAGGAAAGCGGATCTTCGAACCGACCAGGGAGCTGCTCGCCGCGCTGGGGGAACGATGAGAACGGTATTCCTCTTCTCCATCTCCCTGTTCCTTCTTCTGTTTGGCGGATGCTCCGATGGTCCGACGGAGATCACCCGATATGAAAGCGAGACGTTCAATGCGTATGTCTGGGTTCAGGGGCGGGACCTCGCGGTGGTGCTGGTCGATCCCGAGCTCGTGGTTCCGATTGGGCGGACGGTGGCCTTGGAGCAGGAAGCCCTCGATGAGCTGTGTGGCCTCCTGCGGACCCTCGCCGAGGTCTCCGACAGTCCCGACCCGGTCGCTGCGCTGATCGCGAACAGGAAAGCCTTGAGAAATTCACCTCTGGCCGATACACTTGCCGTGATGGGGGAGGATCCGGATCTCGCCACCGCCCTGCGGCGGCTGGAGACGTCGACCTTCCTCGACCTGCGGGGAAAACCGATGGAAGAGGATGTGTTCATCGTATATCTTTCCGATGTCCGCACCTACCAGATGAGGAGAAAGAACGCCCAATGAATGAACGAACCCTACGCGATGCCCAAGCGATCGTATCCTACCTTGAAGACCACCGCTGCAGCGACGTCCACATGATCGACCTCGAGGGTCGAGCCTCGTGGACCGATTGCTTCATCATCGCGACGGTCAACAGCGTCGGACACCTTCGGGGAGTGGTCCACAATATCTGGGATCTTTTAAACGAGCGGGGCATCGTCGTCACGAACCGCCAGAAGAAGCCCGCCGGAGACGGGTGGGAACTGATCGACTGCGGGGAGATCATCGTTCATCTGATGAGCGGGGAGCTCAGGGAGTTCTACGCCCTTGAGCGGCTCTGGCGGGAGCTTTAGATCACCTGGATCTCCTTCCATCTTCCCCGGGCGAACCGCCTAATGAAGGCGATCGAGCGGACGATCCAGTCGATGTACATTCCGATCCATACCCCATAGACCCCCCACCCGAAGTTCATCGCCATGATGTAGGAGCCTCCGACCCGGAAGGCCCACATGCCGATGATCGAGACGATCATCGTGAACTTGGCGTCCCCCGCCGCCCTGAGGAAGTTCGGGAGGACGAAGGAGGAGGGCCAGAAGATGATCGAGGCGACCATCGAGGACCGGAAGAGGACGGTCGCGATTCCGGTCGCCTCTTCGCTGAGGTTGAAGAACGAGGCGATCGTGGGAGCGAGGAGGAAGATCGGGGTGGCGAGGATGAACATCGCGATGTATGCGAAGAGGAGGAGGCGCTTGGCGTAGTGGACCGAGAGGTCGATTCGACGGGCCCCGATCGTCTGGCCGATGATCGTGACGGAGGCCATCGAAATCGCTCCGCCGGGAATGTTGATGAAGGAGGAGACGCTTGCGGCGATCGCGTTCGCCGCAAGCTGCGCGGTTCCGAAGGAGGCGATGAACCCCTGGACCAGCAGCTTTCCGATCTGGAAGAGGGAGCCTTCCACTCCGGTGGGGATCCCCACGAACAGGATTTTCCGGATCATCCAGCCTTTGAGGTGGAAGATGTTGTAGGAGCGGATCGCGATCCGGTTTCCGGGATTTCTCAACAGACCAAGGACCAGGATCGAGCCGATGACCCGGCTGACCAGGGTGGAGAGGCCCGCTCCGGCCACACCCATCTTCATGACGAAGATGAAGAGCGCGTTTCCGCCGATGTTCAGGATGTTCACGACGACGCTGACGGAGAGCGAGACCCGGCTGTTACCCATCGACCGGAAGAGAGCCGCTGCGCTGTTGTACGCGGCGAGGAAGGGGAGCGAGAGCAGGATGTACAGGAAGTAGGTCGAGCCGTAATCGAGGATCAGGGGTTCGATCTTCCCGAAGATCGTGCCGATGATCCTCCGTCTGACGGGGATGCACAGCGGAAGCAGGAGGGTGGCGATCAGAACGGTGAGATTCAGAAGCTGCCTTGCGGCGACGTTCGCCGATTCGTCATCTTTTTTTCCGAGGTACTGGCTGGAAACGACCGCCCCGCCGGTGGCGAACGCCCCGAAGAGGGTGACGATGAGGATCGTGATCGAATCGACCAGGCTGATCGCGCTGACCGCCGCTTCGCCGACGGTCGTGACCATGAGGATGTCCGCCATCCCGATGGTGACGTTCAGAAGCTGTTCCAGCATCAGCGGGATGATCAGCTTGAAGAGGAAGCCCGGTTCAAAAAATTGCCCATCCGCTTGTGGGCGGCTTCGGTTATGCAAGGTGTTCTCACACCCATCCTATGCCGTTTTCATCGAACGGACAAGCGTCGTCTAGTCGGTCGTCAGCAGGGCGGCGTCCGTGGCGTAGGTCTTTTTCCGGATATCCCTGAAGAGGCGGACCAGCTTGTCGACGGTGAGGTCTTTCTTCTCTTCACCGCTGACATCCAGGATGATCCGGCCTTCGTCCATCATGATGAGCCGGGTGCCGAAATCGATTGCGAACTGCATGTTGTGGGTGACCATCAAGGCGGTGAGCTTCTGCTCGCTGATGAACCGTTCGGTGAGATCCATCACGATCTGGGCGTTCCGCGGATCGAGGGCGGCGGTGTGCTCGTCGAGCAACAGCATCTTCGGTCGGCTCATCGCCGTCATCAGCAGGGTGAGGGCCTGACGCTGGCCGCCGGAAAGAAGTCCGACGTTGTCCTTCAGCCGGTCATCCAGTCCGATCTGCTTGAGGATCTCGCGAAACTCCTCCCGCTTGGCGTTGTTCAGGCTGATCTTGAGGCGTTTCATCCCCTTGGTCTCGGCGGTGATCATATTGTCCTCGACGCTCATGTTCGCCGCGGTCCCCTTGGTGGGATCCTGGAAGATCCTCCCGATCGTCATCGCCCGCCGGTACTCGGCCTTGCCGGTGATGTCGACCCCGTCGAAGGTGATCGTCCCGTTGGTTACGGGATAGGTGCCGGCGATGATGTTGAAGAGGGTGGATTTTCCCGATCCGTTGGAGCCGATGATGCACACGACGTCACCTTTGTTGATGTGGAGGTTGATGTCGATGAGGGCGGCCTTCTCGTTCACCGTTCCCGGGTAAAAGACTTTGGTGATGTTCTCAAGCGTAAGCATCGGTCTCCTCCTGTGCTGTTTTGCGGGCGAGCGCCTTCTTCCGCGCCCCTCGGCTCGAGGCGGCGCTACGGCCCTGGGCGATGAAGAGGCTGACGATGACCAGGATGCCGGTAAGGAGCTTGAAGTCGTTGGGGGTGATGTTGACCAGATAGCCGTACTTGCGGCCGAAGAAGAGGAGCGCCTTGTAGATGATCGCTCCGAAGATCGCCCGGAGGGTGATCAGGCTGATCCGGTTGGAGGAGAAGAGGAACTCGCCGATCATGATCGCCGCGAGGCCCTGGACGACCATCCCCTGGCCGAGGTTCGCGTCGGCGAAACCCTGGTATTGGGCAAGCAGTCCGCCGGAGAGCGCGATCAGTCCGTTGGAAAGTCCGATTCCCATCAGTTTCAGCACGTCGGGGTTGATCCCCTGGCTGATGACCATCTGCTCGTTGCCCCCCATCGCGCCCATCGAGACGCCGAGATCGGTCCGGAACCAGAGGTCGACGAGGCTCTTGACCACCAGCACGAACAGAAGCGTCCCGACAAGGGAGGCGATCTCCGGTTTGAAGAAGGAGAAGAAGGCCGGAAGCTTCGTGTAGAGGGTCTGCACGCGGAGCAGCGGGACGTTCGCCTTGTTTCCGAGGATCCGCAGGTTGATCGAGTAGAGCATCGTCATCGTCAGGATTCCCGCCAAGAGGCCGGGGATCTTCAGTTTGTTGTGGATCGCCGCCGTCACCATTCCGGCGATGACCCCGCTTACAAACGCAAAAACGAGGGCGATGGAAATTGGAACACCGCTGACGATCGCCATCGTGGCGACAGCCGCCCCGGTGGCGACCGATCCGTCGCACGTCAGGTCGGCGAAATCCAGGATCCGATAGCTGATGAGTATGCCGATGACCATCAGCGAGAAAATCAATCCGTCAACAAAAATTCCTTCTATCATCTCCTACCCCTGCACAGAAAGACCGCCGGCAAGCCGGCGGTCCGAACTCCGACAACTTAGCGGCTTACGTGCTTGCCATCCTTGATCAGGACCGCTGCCGCGTCCTGAAGGGATTGCGGAACAGTATAACCAAGCCGGGCGGCCGTATCAAGGTTGAACCACAATTCATACTTCGCCGGGTCGGTGATGTAGACCGTTCCGATCGAACCGGGTTCAGCTCCTTTGAGGATCTGTTCAATGACCTTGCCGGTCTCCACTCCGATGTTGTAGTAGTCGAAGCCCCAGGCGATCATGACATTCAGTCCTTCGACGGGGCTCGGGTCGGCGCTGAAGAGCGGTTTCCCGGCCTTGGTCGTCACGTCATCGATGCTGGCGATCGCGCTGACGACGGCGTTGTCGGTGGCTACGTAGATCGCATCGACCCGGTCGATGATCGACTGGGCGGCCATCTTCACTTCGCTGGAATTGGAGATCGCGGCGCTGACGAACTCGCCTCCGAGCTTCTCGGTTGCGGCTTTCGCCATCTCCATCAGGACCACGCCGTTGGCTTCGCCGGAGGCATAGACGTTTCCGATCCGTTTCGCTCCGGTGACATCCATGAGGAGCCTGATCTGTTCTTCGACGGGACTCTTGTCACTGACACCGGCGATGTTCTTCGCCACGAGGCCGGCTTCTGAGGAATCGGTGACCGCGCTGAAGACGACGGGGGTGCCCTGATTGGGACCGAAGACCTGGGCGAGCGCCTGGGCGGAAGGGGTCGCGATTCCCACCGCCACGGAGACCTTGTCGCTCTTGAACTTCTGGGCGATCGAAGAGGCGGTGGAGATGTCGCCGTTCGCGTTCTGCGTATCGAAGGAGATCGAAAGGCCTTGGGAGGTGAGGTAGTCGATCATCCCCTGTTCGGCGGCATCAAGGGCGGGGTGGGCGATCAGCTTGCTGATTCCCACGGTATAGTCGGCTTTGGAGGCTTTATCGCTCTGCCCTCCAGCGAATACGATTGTTGTAAGCACAAGGAACAACACGAGAATGGTCAAAATCCGTTTCATACCGGTATCCTCCAACAGAGTAATTGGCGTTGCGTAACTATAGATGGTTGTTGA
>JAAZJI010000109.1 GCA_012800465.1 Spirochaetales bacterium | reverse complement strand
CGACCCCGTCGATCTGGGCCTCAACGGGAATATCGATCCGCTTTCGCGCCAATTGGCTCAGCGTCTCGAGAACCTGGGCGTTCTTGCCAAGCTCCTCACCGTTTGCCAATCCGCTGGAACCGAGGAGTTTCAGGTTCCCTTTGATTTCAACCAAGACCGCCCCGCCGTCGATGCCAAAGAGCTCGAGCAGGCTGGAGAGGGCGTTCTGGCAGAGCGCCTCCACTTCCAGGTGGGTCGTGAGCATCCGGGTGTAGGAGCGGATCTGCATCTCCAATTGAAGGGATGAGGAGAGCGTATCGACCAGGCTGTTGAAGGACGCCGAAGAACGGCCGATCGCATCGGTGCTGTCCACGACGAGGTGGCAGTCTTGGGCGGAACAGTCCACCAGGGAGTCGCTGCCGCTGATCGTATGCAGCTTGTCCTCGATCTTGCCCATGTGGGCGGAGAGCATATTCAGCCTCTTGCCGACGACCCAGTGGGCCAGGAGGATGTTCACCGCCCCGACGAGGAGTCCGGAAAAGATGCACACGCTGAAAAACCAGAGGGTATACACGGTCGAGGGATCCATCCCCAGGAATTCCATGAAGAAGGGGAAGACGATCCCGACGAGCATCCCGAAGCCCATCATCCAGATGGCCAAGTCATAAAACACGCCTTTCGTCAATCGAATCATATTACCACTATACCAGCCTCGAGAAGATATTCAATCACCAGCTTCACGATTCCGACCAAAGCGCCGATTCCCAGGACGGGGACGGGGCCCATCGGGATCCGTTTTGAACTGAGCAGCCAATATGCCAGAAGGAAGACGATGATCGCGAAGATGTTGGGCTGCCTGAAGGTTCCGACGGCGAATTCGAGCAGGATCAGGGCGGCGGTGAGGATCGCCGCGACCACGATCGGGCGGACGCTCGTGAGCACGTTGCGGATGATCCGCTGCTCGCTGAAGCGTTCATACAGCTTGGCGAGGATCAGGATGATGATGAAGGAGGGCAGGATGTTTCCGACGATCGCGACGATCGCCCCGGGAATCCCCGCGATCCTGATGCCGATGAAGGTGGCGGAGTTGATCGACATCGAGCCGGGCACCATCTCGGCGATCGTGATCAGGTCGACGAACTGGGCCTGGGTGAGCCAGCCGTGAAGGTCGACCGTCTGGCTCTGCAGCAGCGGCATCGCCACATATCCGCCGCCGATTGAAAACAGACCGATCTGGAAGAACGTCAAAAACAGCTGGAGGTAGAGCATCATACGTCTTCCTCCATCCGTCTCTTTCTTCTCCTCATGTCGATGAGGTTCGCCGTGGTGGAGAGGGTCAGCATCACCATGATCAGGGTGATCATGCTGATCTTCAGCACATAGAGCAAGGCGAAGCTGATGATGAAGAGCAGGATCGCCGGAATCGCCTTGGCCTTGAGAAACGGCTTGAAGAACTTCCACGAGACCTGAAGGACGATCGCTGCGACCACCGGTCTCATCCCGAGAAACGCCGCGTCGACCCAGACGTTGCCTTGGAGCATGGTGTAGATGATGCTGATGATCGAGACGATGATCATCGGCGGCAGAACCGTCCCCAGGGTGGCGACGAGCGCACCCGGAGTTCTTGCCAGGTGATACCCGACCATCATCGCCACGTTCACCGAGGCGGATCCCGGCGCGGACTGGGCGATGATGACGAAGTCCATCATCTCGTCCTGGTCGATCCAGCCGAGCTTCGCGACCATCTTCTTGCGCATCAGGCTGACGATCACGAATCCTCCGCCGAAGCCGGACATGCTCAAGGTGAATGTCTCCCAGAACAGGCGGAGAAAGAATTTCAGGTTTACTTCCGGCTTCCCCTTCTTGATTTCAGTTTTCATGCAGTACCCCACTAAGGAGGAGTTATCTGCTTGGCCACGTAGTGCAATCGTTCAATCACATAGGGGAAAAACCCCTTCATCGTCGAACAGAAGCGATACCCGTCATCATTCCGATAACGCTTGCAGCCGCCTCTGCACAAGTGCTTCCACGGACATGTCTCACACCCATCGATCGTGTTAGAACTCTCCTCGATGAAGCGCATTCCCCTGCGTCGTTCATCGAGGGTCGGAAATCCATCGACCAGGATGTTTCCCAGCCGATATCCATCGGTGCAATAGAAGTCGCAGGGGTAGATGTCCCCGTTGGCTTCGGCAACATAGTGCACTGAACAGATGCCGGCCATATCGCAACTCTCGGGGGGATAGCCGGCTATCATCCCCACGAGATTATCGAAAAAACGGTTTGAGACCGGGGTTTGGTTCATGAATGAATCAAACCACAGGTCGAACATCGCCTTGAGGAATCGTTCATACCCCTCGGCACTCAAAAAACGCTCCCCTCCCTGCATCGGGTCGATGCACGGGATGTACTGCTGATAGTGTAGCCCATGCCCGGTCAGGAAGGAATAGACTATTTTCTCATTATCGACGGTATCGTCCGTCACGACGCTCAGGATGTTGAAATCCACCCCTTCTTTTGTGAAAAAACCAATCGTGTCCAACACGCTCCGACCGCTTCCTTCGCCCCGGTGGAGGTCATGGAGCCGCCGCGTGCCATCGAACGAGATTCCCACGAGGAACCCATGGGCCTTGAAGAACTCGGCCCAGCGGCGGTCCAGCCCCACCCCGTTGGTCTGAAACGCCCAGGAGACCCTCCGACCTTCCCCCATTCGTTCTTCGACCCGCGAGACGAAGCGCTCGAAGAAGGGAAGACCGGCCAAGGAGGGCTCCCCTCCCTGGAAGACGAACCGGAGATCCCGGGAAAGAGCGATGCTCTTGTCGATGATCGCATCGGCGACCTCGTCGCTCATGACCGGGTGGTGGTGGACGCTCCTGTTTCTCGCCGTATCAAGGTAGAAACAGTAGTCACAGGCAAGGTTGCACGCCGCCGACGCAGGTTTGATCATCATCGTCAGATGTTCGCGCATGCCCACCCTCTCTCCCCAGATAAACCCTTATAATGAACTATGTTAAGGAAGAATGCAAGAGGTTTTTTGAAAAAGCGTGCTCATATTCAAAGAAAACACCCCGAGGAAGATTACAATGACCCCAGGTGCTTCTTCAGCGCCTCGACCGATCGGCTGTTCTGATTGATGTAATGTATGCTCTGCTTACGTGTTACCTGTTATAGTATCGTTCCTTCCGAAAGAATATCCACATATTTTTTATAGACAT
>JAAZJI010000108.1 GCA_012800465.1 Spirochaetales bacterium | reverse complement strand
TGATGTATAGATAGATCGTATGATCGTTTGATTCGACGGAAACCCGGGTTCCCCGAGTGGCGATCAGCAGCGACGGCAGCGCTTTGACGAGGGGCAGGTATTGGCGTGTTTTCTCTGAAATCGCCAGAAACGGAAGACTCGCCAGCGCAAGGAGGATGAGCGGCAGAAGCGGGATGTATGCAAGCAGCAGGGGGATGTAGAGGCTGATCGGTCTTCGCTCCGGTCGCTTGAGTCTGAAGATCATAAACATCGGCGGCATCACTCGATCTCCTTCAGGGCATCGGCGACGCTGATCGCACCTTCCTCCAGCCGAGTGAGGAGATCGTCCATGCGGGAGGGGGTCCGGATCTCGATATCGCCGATCTCCAGCAGCTTGGCGATCCGGTTGAGCCGGCTCTTCACCGTGGGGTAGCTGATGCCGAAGATCGACTCCATCTGCTTGATCGAGCCGCTTGTCCTGATGAACATCGCGATGAAGATCTGGTCCTCGATCGGTATCCGGGCGAGGGGAGGCAGCTCGAAGGAGCCTTCGATCGAGATCCCCTCTTCGGGGATATGGATTTCCGTAACGAGGAATCGTTTTCCTCCCGTCATCGATAGAAGTCGCTGCCAACTGTGTTCCATAGGTGCCTCCGTTGTCCCTACCATATACGGACATATTAATAAAGTCAAGGTTATATATTAAGAAAATTAATATATTCGAAAAATAGTATTAAATTTCTTGCGTTTCGATGGTTTGGAAAGGGGGGAGCCCGCCTCCGGCGAAAGATCGGGGATTTGAACGTTCTCCCCTTGCAATTGTCCGGGAGGATGAGCATCATTACCCCTATGGACAGCAACGTTCTCGGGCTGATCATCTCCTATGCGTTCCTCGGGGTCGTGATAGCCTTCGGCATATTCCTTAAAAACCGTTTCGGCATCTCGAGCGAGTCGATGCGGAAGATCATCCACATCGGGGCCTCCAACTGGTGGTTTTTGAACCTGCACTGCTTCACGTCGCTCGGTTGGGCGGTCGTCGGACCGATCTGCTTCATCGTGGTGAACGCCCTCTTCACGATGTTCGACTGGGGCAGGCGGCTCGGTCTGGATGACCGCAAGCGGAACCGGGGTCTGGTCTATTTCCCGATCACGCTCCTGGTCGTCACGATCGGGATGTATCGGGAGGCCTTCACCCCCCTCGAGACGACGATCGCCATCCTGGTGATGGGTTGGGGGGACGGGCTCGCCGCGATGGTCGGCTCGAAGTGGGGAAGGAAGAAGATCGGGAAGCTGGACAAATCCTATGTGGGGTGTCTGACGATGGGAATCGTCAGCTTCATCGTCGCCGCGTCGGCTCTTGCATCAGGCTCTTCTCTTTCCACCGGTATGATCCTCCTCGCTTCATTCCTCGTCGGGGTCGTGGCGCTGCTCGTCGAAGCGACCACTCCCTGGGGCCTGGACAACATCACGGTCCCCCTTGCGACCCTGTTCGTGCTGAGGTTCTTCCGATGAGCACCTGGGCGCTTCTGGTTCCGCCGACCTCATCGCTCACCTCCCTCTTCGATCGGTGGTTCTTCACCCTCGACGGAGCGCCGTGGATCCTCGTCGGCGTCATGGGAATCGTCGCGGTGGGCGCCTTCGCCGCTCGGCAGCTGACCTTCGGCGGGGCGGTGGCCGCTTTTCTCGTCGGGTTCTTCCCCACATGGATCCTGGGCTTCGGAGCGCTCTTCTCCCTGCTCTTCTTCTTCGTCGCCACGGTGATTCTGGGAAAGATCTCCAAGCGCCTTCGAAGGGTCGACGTGGAGAGGATCCATCAGAAGACGGGCAGGCGGGACATGGTCCAGGTCTTCGCCAACGGCCTGATGGCCCTTCTGGCGGCGATCCTGTTCACCTGTCGGCAGAACCCCGCCTACATCATCATGTTCGGGGCTGCGGTGGGCGAGGCGGCGAGCGACAGCTTCGCCAGCGAGGTGGGGATCCTTTCCAAGCATCCGCCGGTCTCGATCCTCACCGGCCGACCGATGGATCGGGGCCTCAGCGGCGCGATCAGCGCCTTGGGGCTGGTCGCCGCGGCGCTGGGGGCGCTGCTGGTCGCATTCGTGGTGAGTTCCAGCTACTTCGAGGTGGGGCCCCGGGCGGTCCGGGCCGCTTCGATCATCACCGTGGCCGCCCTCTTCGGCTGCCTGCTGGACAGCGTGCTCGGAATCACCCTTCAGGCCCACTACTGGGACGAGACGACGAAACGGATCACCGAGAAGCCGCGGATCGACGGAAGGGTGTTGCCGCTGGAGCGGGGAATCCGCTGGATCGACAACGACATGGTGAACTTCATCGCCAACGTCAGCTCCGCCCTGCTTGCCCTCGCGATGGCCTCGTTTTTCTGAGCACTTGCTTCTTGGATAATTTATTTGTATGTTACAGAGCGGTGGGGTTGCCATCCCGCCGACCTTATACGTTATTTCTTAAGAGAGGATATTCAGCATGGCAAAACAGTTGCAGTTCAGTGAAGAGGCTCGCCGTTCACTGTTGAACGGAGTGGAGAAGATCTCCCGGGCCGTCATGGCTACGTTGGGACCCAAGGGTCGCCTGGTCGTCTTGGACAAGAAGTTCGGCGCCCCCAACGTGACGAAGGACGGGGTCACGGTCGCTCGCGAGATCGAGCTCGAGGACCCCTTCGAAAACATGGGCGCCCAGCTGCTGAAGGAAGTCGCGACGAAGACGAACGACGTCGCCGGAGACGGAACGACCACCGCCACGGTCCTCGCCTGGGCGATCACCAAGGAGGGGATGAAGAGCGTCGCCGCCGGAATCAACCCGATGGGCGTCCGCCGGGGCATCGACAAGGCGGTCAAGGATGCGGTCGCCGAGATCAAGAAGCAGGCGAAGATGATCAAGGACAAGGAGGAGATCGCCCAGGTCGCCTCGATCTCCGCCAACAACGACCGGACGATCGGGGACGAGATCGCCAACGCGATGGAGAAGGTCGGTCTTGACGGGGTGATCACCGTCGAGGAGTCCAAGACGATCGAGACGACCACCGAATTCGTCGAAGGGATGCAGTTCGACCGCGGCTACCTGTCCGCCTACTTCGCGAACAACCGCGACACGATGACCGCCGTCCTGGACGACCCCTTCATCCTGATCTACGACAAGAAGATCTCCAACATGAAGGAGCTTCTTCCCATCCTTGAGAAGGTCGCCCAGTCGGGCAAGCCGCTGCTGATCATCGCCGAAGACGTCGACGGCGAGGCGCTCGCGACCCTGGTGGTGAACAGCGTCCGGGGAATCCTCAGCGTCGTCGCGGTGAAGGCCCCCGGGTTTGGGGACCGGAGAAAGGCGATGCTGGAGGATATCGCGATCCTCACCGGAGGGGAGGTCATCAGCGAGGAGCTCGGTCTGAAGCTCGAGAACGCCGATCTGAGCCAGCTCGGCCGGGCGAAGTCGATCAAGGTCGAGAAGGAGAACACCACGATCATCAACGGCGCCGGAAAGGCGAGCGACATCAAGGACCGGATCGCCCAGATCAAGGTCCAGATCGAGGACACCACCAGCGACTATGACCGGGAGAAGCTCCAGGAACGGCTTGCGAAGCTCGCCGGTGGCGTCGCCGTCCTGAACGTCGGAGCCGCGACGGAGGTCGAGCTG
>JAAZJI010000107.1 GCA_012800465.1 Spirochaetales bacterium | reverse complement strand
TTCGGCTCCACCTTCATCCTTCGCCACGGAGGGTGGAAATGCAAGTTACAGCTTTGTAACAAAACTCCTAGGAGACCTCTTGAGTGTCGGTAAGCAGGTATCCGAATCCCCATCTGTTCACCAGAAATCGCGGTGAGGCGGGGTTCGGCTCGATCTTCTTCCTCAGGCGGCTGATGTTCACCTTCACCATTTCCGGTCCCTGGATCCATTCCTCGGCATTCCATACCTGCCTGAGAAGCTCTTCGGCGGATACCGGGATATGGGCATGAAGCGCCAGGTATTCGATGATCCTGAACTCGGTGGGCGTGAGGGAGACCTCCTGCCCGTCGATCTCCAATACCCGTCTGCGGATATCGACCATGATCGAACCGATCCGGATGATTTGCTCGACCTTCGTCCGGCGGATGATCTTCTCGATTCGAAGCAGCAGTTCCTTGTGGTTGAACGGCTTCGAGACATAATCCTCCGCCCCGACCTCCAGACCTTCGATGATCTGGTCATCCCGATCATGGCTGCTGAGCACGAGAACCGGAACATTCAGCTCGACAAGCAGTGGAACCACTTCCAATCCGCTCAAGCCCGGAAGACCGATATCCAGGATGACCAGGTCGGGATGAAACTCCCGGGCCAGGGGCGCCACCTCATCCCCTCGTCCCGTGGAGGCGACCTCATATCCGGCGTTCGTCAAGATGAAGTGCAAGAGGTCCACGATCGCCTGCTCGTCATCCACGACGAGGATTCGTTTGCTCACCATGGCTCCCCTCCCCGCAGACTGAAGGAGACCATCGTCCCTTGGTTGGGAGTGCTTGTGATGTACACCTTTCCCTGATGCTTGGCGATGATTGAACGGACGATTGAGAGTCCAAGACCGAATCCGTCCGGCTGCACCTCTTTCCGTTCCTGAAAGAACTCCTGAAACAGCGCCTCCCTCCCCGCCAGCTCGATTCCCTGTCCGTTGTCGGTGACCGTCGTCACGACCTGCCGGTCATCCTGGGTGACGGAGACGATGATCATTCCTCCCTCCTTCGTATTTTTTGAGGCGTTGTGGATGAGATTGATCAGAACCTGGCGGATCCACGCCTCATCCGCCCTCGGGTGGGACAACAGGGCGGGAAACTGCAGCGAGACCTCCTGGTTCCGGATCGAGAGCTGGGGTTGCACCGTTTCGAGGGCCTGCCGGACAAGGAGCTTCAGATCGATCGTTTTCGTCAGGTCGGGCTCCCAATCCTTTCCGAGTCTGATCAGCGTCAGCATCTGCTCGCTGAAGGTGATCAGGCGCTGCGTGTTGATGTAGATGGATTCCATGAACGTCCGCTGCCGCTCGTTGAGCTTTCCCGCGCTTTGTTCCATCAGGACGCTTTGCGCCGTCTGCATGATCGTAAGCGGAGTCCTGATCTCATGGGCGAGCGTGGAAAGGAGCTGCTCATACCCGGGCTGCGTTTGCCGCTTGCATTTCCAACGGATCCGCCGGTCCATCCACGTCGTGACCGTGAACGCGACCGCGTATACCGCCAATACGTCAAAAGCCCGGGAAGCCGAGAAGAGTGCATAGATTCCCCACAACAACAATGCCCGGACGAGACGGACCACCCACCGCTTCGTCGGACGAAGGGCGAGATACAGAACCGTGCACCCGACGGCAAGGATCTTGCTCACATGGAGAAGAAGACAGGTCACCAAGGCTGCGAGTACAAGCTCGAGAATCTGCCTGCCGACGAGCCTAGCGTTCATGATGATCCACCTTGCGGCCATAGAGATTGAAGGACTCGGGGTAAAAGGTGAGAATCACCGGCGTGCCCTCTTCAAACTCCCGGACGCCGCCGAGCAGATTCGGATGCAGCACCCGGATCGTCTCGTCACCGAAGCTTACCCGGTATTCGAAGGACTGGCCGACGAAGAGGGAGGAACGGACGATGCCTACGCACTGATCGACACCGCACTCGCCCTCAAACGGCGACATGCCGACGGAAATGGGGTTGATCGCCACCAGAAGGGTGTCGTCCTGTTCGACGGTCGTGGAACACCGGTTCCGGGATACGGTGAATTCCATCTCCTGGATGCTCAGCTGGATCGTCTCTGCGGATGTGGACAGAACAAATCCATCAAAGAAGTTCGCATTGCTGATGAAGTCCGCCACGAACGGAGTGCCGGGGCGATCGTACAGGGCT
>JAAZJI010000106.1 GCA_012800465.1 Spirochaetales bacterium | reverse complement strand
CCCAAGGTCGAGGTTCGCCCAACCGAGGGTCAGATGGAGGATCTCTACGGAGAAATCCGGGCAACCGTGGCGAAGAACCAGCGGGTCCTGATCACCACGCTGACGAAGAAGATGAGCGAAGACCTGACCGACTACCTCAGCGGTCTTTCCCTGAAGGTCCGCTATCTCCACTCCGAGATCGAGACGATCGAGCGGGTCGAGCTACTGCGCGACCTACGGCTCGGGGTCTTCGATGTCCTCGTGGGAATCAACCTCCTCAGGGAGGGGCTGGATCTTCCCGAGGTCTCCCTGATCGCGATCCTCGATGCCGACAAGATCGGATTCCTGCGCTCGGCCACCAGTCTGATCCAGACGATCGGAAGGGCGGCGCGAAACGCCGAGGGACGGGTCATCATGTACGCCGACCGCCACAGCGATGCGATGATCGAGGCGATCGGAGAGACCGAGCGCCGGCGGGAGGCGCAGCTTTCCTACAACAAGAAACACGGAATCACCCCGAAGACGATCATCAAGGCGATCACCGACATCATCGAGCGGGAGAAGGAGACGACCCGGGAGATTCAGAGCCGGGAGATCGAGATCCTCAAGGGCGGGTACAACCTCCTGCTCGCCACGGGGCGGAAGAAGTATGTCAAAGCCCTTGAAAAAGAGATGTTCGAAGCGGCGAAGGACCTGGAGTTCGAACGGGCGGCGTTCCTGCGGGACGAGATCCGGCGGATCGAACGGGGAGAGATCGGCTAGCGGAGAATCAGGTCGAGAGCCCCGCCGCTTATGATCGGATGCTGGTAGAAGAGCTTGTTCGACCCCTCGGTGGGAAACCCCTGGTGTTCATGAATGTAGTGATAGATCTGATCGAGGGTGACCCGGCCGCTCGTCGTCTCCAGCGCCTCCAGCAGCGCCTTGGTGAAGTAGCCGTGAATCGGAGAACCGAATACCGGCTCCTTGCTGGTGTTGTCGGCGGTGGTCGCCGCTAGGACGAAGAGGCGGGGATTCCGGTCGATGTTCCGACGATAGCAATCAAGGAGGTCAGTGAACCGGTTCTTCGAATCGATCGTCGACACGTCGCCGCTTTCGGGGATGAAGGAACCGGCGTAGCAGGAGTCGAGGATCAGGAGGATCGTCGCTTCAGAACAATTGAACAAAGAGATCAGTTCGTCCACCCCGAGCAAAGCGGAGTCAAGGTCACCGCCAAGGAGTAGCCCGTCGCTTCGATCCGGAGCCAGGACGAGCGAACCGTCTTCGACCGCATGCCCGCTGTAGGTGATGATCAGGAGATCGTGTTTGTTCATGTTCCCCAGTGTTCGGACAATCGTCTCGATGACGAATTCCTTGGTGGGAAGGTTCGCTTCATCGAGGCTATAGGCGCCTTTCTCATCCCCTTGCTGGAGCAATAGGGTGGAGGTGAACGGTTCAGTGGAAAAAAAGGCGTTGAAACCCTTCTTCAGGGCGATTGCATCGTTTATCGGGCCTTCGAGGGCGAGGAGATCGGTGCCTCGGTAGCTGATGCCGATTCCGATGTGCCGGACGTTCCGAGCGGATTCAAAGGGAGCCAACTCGCATGAAGCGAGTAGTATCATCGGAATGAAAAGCAACCCATACCATTTCATACCCCCTAAGGGGCAAAAGAGACGGTTTCGCATCAGAATCTGAACAGGACGAGATCCATCGCCCCGCCGTTGGTCATCGGATGCTGGTACATCGAAGTCGGTCGATAGATCGTGGTCTTAAGAGGAAGCTTCTGGTGTTCCATGACATACGCGTAGAGTGAGTCGACGGTGACCACCCCGTTTTTCTCGGCCGGTATGGTATCGCCCATACGAAATGTATCGTTATCATGATAGCCGCCCAGCGCTTCCAGCAGGGCAAGAGTGAAGACGCCATGGATATGATCACCACCCATCTCATATGAATCGGAATCTGCCGCCGCGGTGAACAGGGTGACCGGGGGGATCGCATAGGACTCATCGCTGACATAGGTATCGAACCAATCGGAAAGCGAGGGCGAACGGACGAGGCTGACCGAGGATTCGGAAGGCGGCACGCTCGTCCCGCTTTCACAGGAATCGAGGATCACCAGCTTGCGGCCTTTGATGGGCTGCAATTCCTTGAGAAGCTTTTCGGTAACCTTCAGTTCAATGTCATAGTCGTCATTGGATTCGGGGGCCATGAAGAGCACGTCTT
>JAAZJI010000105.1 GCA_012800465.1 Spirochaetales bacterium | reverse complement strand
TCAACAACCTGGGGAGAAGCCGCATAGAGAATGTTGAAGACATAATCTTTCGCGGTGATTTTCGTTCCGTCGTTGTACACGAGGTTGTTGGCGATGTTGAACACGTAGGTCTTCGATCCGTCGGCGTTTTCGGTCGCCTTCCAGGACTTGACGGCGGTGGGGTTGATCGCGTAACGGCCTTCCTTCGTCCAGGATACCGTCTCGTACCCGCTCATCAGCGTCTTGAGGTAACTGTTGGTCGCGCTGTTGGTCCAGCCGCTGAAGAAGTCGGCATTGACCTGGGTCGACGAACCAAGAATCACCTGCGTTTCAACTTTTGGTGCAACCACCTCTCCTTCAGCCATGGCAAAAAGGCTTACGGAGAAGATTGCCACCAGAACCAGAATCAACAGTTTCTTGTTCATGTAATAATCTCCTTTCTTATAGTGTCTGGCTTAGATGAGGCCAGTGCTCTCCATTATAGTGAATAAGCGTCTTTCTGTCAGCTTCTATTTGTTATCAGCGTTAGACGCATGTTCCCATGATAACGAGGATACCCCAGGATGGGAAAATAGTAAAGAATCGAGCAAAGTCGATAAAATACTTGTATGTGAACGGGTTACATCTTCTTCCCCTGTACTCCAAGGCGCTTGGCCAGGTCGTCCTCATGCTTGAGGAAGTCGGTCGTGCACTGCCGGATCGCCTTCATGAGCTTCGCCTTGTCGCCCAAAACGGTTCGGATCCGCTTTTCGAACCGCTTGTCCAGCGCCCTGGCCGCTTCTGCAGCCTTGGTGCGCTCCTGGGCGGAGCTTCGAAGCAGGGCGTCGGTGAGATCCTGCCGCTTCTTCGCATCTTCATAGCTGTTTCGCTCTTCCCAGATGTCCTCCACTCCGAAGATGATCGGAACGAAGGGATGGTATTGGGGAAGGGGGGTGGGACACGACCAGATGAGGATCGTATCCCGGGGGTATTCCACCACCATCGAGGCGGTCGTCCTGGTTGGTTTGGGGAAGGAGGCGTTGATGGCGATCGATTTCATCGAGCGGTCCATCTTTCCGAGGGTTCCTCTGTTATGGAGGAGGACGTTCCGCATCCCCATCCAGGTCGGTTCGGCGTCCGCAAGCAGTCTCTTTGTCGTCTTCCGGCGAACCCGGCCTTTGGAGAAGAACTCCTTGAATCCGTCCCGCCACGTCTCGGCGAAGTGCTTGCCGTCGCTTACCGCGTCGCTGGTGTCGTAGGTCGTTCCGATCCGATACGCGTTGCTGATCGAATCGTGGGTCTTGATCTCTTTCACCGCCCATCGGCTTCCCGCGGTCTCCAGGATGAAGAGCCGGTCCTTGTCGCCGATGATGAAGGAGTTCGAGTAGGTGAGTTTTCCGATGAAGGCTCCGTCTCCGCCTTGGCCATAGCGGTCAAGGAGGTTCAGGATGAACTGGACCGCCGTTTCGGCGGTTGAAGCGTTGTGCAGGGCGAGACGGAGCATGTCCATTCCCAGAAGCCCTTCCTTCAGACTCCGCTGTTTGGTGAAGACCGCTTCGTTTCCGATGACGACCCCCCGGTCATTGACGCCCATCTCGGCGCCCCAGATCCACGACGGGCGGCTGATGAGGGCGGGGTAGGGATGTTCGAAATGCCGGTGGGCTTTTTCCAGGGTTTCGAACTGGGGGGTATATTTGTCCAAGGTCGGATACCGGTCGGATTCAAGGGTTCCGGTGACGAACTCGAGAACCTGGACTTCCTTGGGATGACGGTCGCTGTTCTTTCCGAAAAGAACCGATCGTTCATCCGTGATTCGGCCGATCGTATCGCACATGACAAACCTCCATTACTACCAGTATACACTGTTTTTGTGGATAAGCCGATTATGAAACAGGGCGTTTGTTTGGATAAGTGACAATGAATGGCACTAAAAAGAGGGTATGCGCAGATACCCTCTCAGTCAAGAACTTCCGCTTGGGTTACTGGAAGCGCCATACGGCTCCGAGATAGGCGTCGATGTGGAATTTGACTTCGGGAAGGATGAGGACGCCGGGTTGTACCCTGAGGTAGATGTCAAGGGGGATGTCCTTGTTGTCGAGGCGGTAGACCACTCCGACCGGTACGATCGCCGCCAGACCGAACTTTTTGTTCACCAGTGCGAGATTCGCTCCGGCACCCGCGGTCACCCCGAAGCGAGCCTTGTCGATGTTGAATTCGTACACCTGGTAGTCCGCAAAGACATCAGCGGCGACATACTTGTTGATGAAGCCGTATCCAAGGTTGACGTTGAGCTTGAACTTGTCCATCTGGAACTGTCCGGCAAGGCTTGCACCCGTTCCGATGTTGAGTCCCGCAGCCCATGAAGTCGATGCTGCCGTGACCGGGAACACCACGATGAGTGCCAGCACGGCGATGATAAGAATCCGTTTCATGTAATACCTCCCGCATACTGATGATGCATGCATCAAGTGTAGCACCGGGAGATGAAGTCTGCCAAGTCTTGCATCCTATCCAATCGCGATCTGCTTCAGGAGTTGATGGGTGGGGCCAAGGCGCTGTTCTGCGGTTTCAATCGCGGGAAGGGACTCGTCGATGCCGATCCATCGTCGACCGAGCTCTCCGGCTGCGAGTAAAGCGGTACCCGAACCACAATAGAAGTCTAGGACGATGCTCTGCGGATTTGAGGAGGCCGCAACGATCGTCTTGAGCAATTCGAGGCTCTTCTCGGTCGGATAGGAGGGATATTGGGGATCCTTGAACTCCCAGATGTCCTGAAGCTTTTTTCCGGCATGCTCATCGGCGTAGATGATCTTTCGGGGAACCCCGTTCTTCGACCATTCGATCAGGCCCTGTGCATCGAGTTTTTCGAGCTCCTCGGGCGAGGATCGCCAATGACGGCCCTTGGGGGGCGGGAGTCCTTTGAACTTCTTTCCCGTAACTCCGTTCCTGGTCTCGCCGGGGGCATGGAGGGGGATCGTCGTGTAGCGGCGGCCGTCCTTGTCGACTTTCCTGAAAAGGCGTACAAGATCTTCTTCACTCAACGGAACCCGTACTTCATTCCAGATCGGATCCGGTCCGTTGGAGTAGAAGAGGACCAGGTCCTTGATGTTCCCGTATCCCGAACGGCTGAAGTTCTTGGGGTTGCATTTTATCCGGGTGATGTCGTTTCTGAAGTTTTCCCGGCCGAAGACCTCATCCATGAGGACGTTCACGTAGTGGCCGATCTTGTCATCGATGTGGAGGTAGATCGAGCCTCGGGGGGAGAGGAGCTGTTTGGCGATGATCAGGCGCTTGCGGAGGGATTCGAGGTATTCGCTTCCGGCAAGGTCGTCCCGGTAGGCGATCTCATCTTCCGCACTGAAGCTCACCGTCCCGGTCCGGTCCGATCCGATCCGATAGGTCGTGTTGGTGGAATAGGGCGGATCGATGTAGATCAGGTCGATTCTCTCTGAAAAGGAGGCACGAAGAGCCTGAAGGACATTGAGGTTGTCACCGTGGATCAGGAGGTTCCCTCCACCGATCTTTCCGTCAAACACGGCGGCTTTGGTGTTCGTCAGAATCGAGGCTTCACTCTCTTTGTTCTCATAGCTCAGCGTCATCACCGCATCCTACCACATGGGCAAGAGGGGCTCAAGGAGAGGAAGGGGTATATTCTTATCAACTCAAAGCAATAAGTTGGATCTCTTCCGTTAAGCAGAATCGGATGCATCAATGCCCTAGCT
>JAAZJI010000104.1 GCA_012800465.1 Spirochaetales bacterium | reverse complement strand
TGGGAAGGTAGGAGGATTGCTGCCAGATCCATTGGATGAGGAACTCGGCTGCGAGGCGGGCGCTTGTAAGATGCCGCTTGTCTCCTTCCAGGTGGTAGAGATCCATGAAGAAGGAGAGGAGGGCCACCCCCGCCTCCTTGTCGCAGGAATCGGCATCCAGCGTGTCGCCGTAGAACGCCCCGTCATAGGCGAGCTGCGCATAGAACATGTATGCCTTGTGGACCGCACCGATGAGGACCGCCTTGAGCGGATCGTTCTCCTCAAGCAGCGGGATGAGGGCGCACAGAAACGATCCGATATACGCTCCGTTGGTTCCCCGGGTGTCTCCCGGTTTCCCCTTCACGGTCCACCAGCGGCCGAAGGAACCGGAAGAAAGCTGGATGTCGGAATAGAAGAGGGCGACTCTCCGGGAAAGGTCGATATACGCTGAAACATCATACCCGAGCGACTGCAGCTCCTTTGCAAGCCGGAGATAGTGGGTCATCGCTTCTCCGTTGCACCTGCTGTTCACCATTTCGGCGAACTCGGGGAACTCTCCGATCCCCAGGTATCCGCCCCATCGGCCCGTCCGAAGGTCATGGTTGTCCCGGAACACTCCTTCCCTGCGTTCCGCCTTGAGGAAGAAATCCCCGATCTTCTTCGCCACGGTCGCAAGCAGGCGGGAATCGTCGTCCAGGCCGAAGCGCGTGGCCAATGCCCGTCGGGCCGTACGCAGACAATCGAGGGTGGGTTCATAGGAGGTGAACCGGGCGAGCTCATAGGCGCCTTGGACGCTTTTCACCAGGAAGGAGGCGCCGGTGAACTCATACACATCCTGAACCTCCCCGTTGCCCTCCCCCATGATGATGTACGCAAGGCCGTCTTCGCTCCTTCGTACGAGGCTGACCAGGCGGGTGAGCTTCAGCTCCATCCAATCGTTCCAGGAAAGGGGATGGGGAAGCTCGACCGGTTTCGATTCCGGAAGGGAAGCGACGAAGGCGACATATGCCTCCATGTCACGCATCCCGCGATAGGTCGCCAGATGAAACGTTCGCCGATAGCTCAGACCTCCGGAAGGGACCATCAAAGCGGGTGGGGGCATCGATGCGGTGTCGACGAGGGATTTCTTGCCTCGATAGCTGTATGGCCACTCCCATCCCGGAATGGAGATGATCGCCCCGTGGCGGTCATTGACCACCGAAGCGACGAAGCGCTCCTCAGTCGCCGCCTCGGTTGCGCAGAGAAAGTGGCGCTTTGAAGCCGATAGCTGGAGACAACAGGGAATCGACATCCTTGTTTCCAAAAATGACCACGTGGAGGAGCGGTCGATCGACGGGAACATCCCGGTTCCCCTGACGTTGTCCCGATACCAGATTGCAGGGATGAAGAGGGAGTCGGGAGTTCCCTCATCGGTGGTGAAGAATCCAGCCTGGAGCCGATATGATCCCTCCTTGGCCAAGGTCCACCTCCGGTCGACCGTCACCCCGTTTTGACGGGGAGCCAGCCGATCCTCGATCGTCCCGATCCCCTCGAATGACACGACCACCGTGTCATCTTCAATCTGGATAGAGAAAGGATGATGAAGCTGCTCCCCGTAGGTGAGGGTATAGGTGATCGTGGCGATGTGCAGAGGATCGAGGATTTCAACGGCGTTTTGGGATGTTTGGCGGATCTGCACTGTGTTAGCCCTTGATATCCCAGATGGCTGAGACGATATCTTTTAGAAGAACGCTCATCTATCCTATCTCGGTCTCGATGTAGTGCTTCGCCTGTTTCTTGATCTTCTTCAGCTCGAGCTTCTCCGCCTTGAGCCACTCTTTCTTCCTGATGAGGGCCACCTGCTCGACGGGCTTGCCCCTGATGAACTGGGTGATCGCGCTCTGGGCCTCATCCGTTCCGGTCGCTTTCGGATAGGAAAAGAATCCGTGGAACCCTTTCTTCACCTCGAGGTATTTGACCGGCGTGTCCGCCGAAGCGAGCGCATCGGCGTATAGAACGCCGTCATCCCGAAGCGGATCGTACTCCGCCCCGATGATCAGGGTGGGAGGAAGACGGCTGTGGTCCTTGGCG
>JAAZJI010000013.1 GCA_012800465.1 Spirochaetales bacterium | reverse complement strand
GCTTCCTCCACCGAAAATACCGCCGAGACCCTCGCTCTGTTCATCCTGGATCGCGACCAGGAAGATCAGAAGAAGGCTCACGATGACGAAGAGAATCATGATGATCACACTTAAAACACCCATTGGAATTCATTTCTCCTTACTTGTCGAAGTTCACGATCGGCAGAAATTGCTCAACGGAGAGGGAGGCTCCACCGACCAGTGCCCCATCGATCTGTGGCATGGACATGAGGGCTTTGGCATTCGAAGCCTTCACTGAACCACCATACTGTATTACAGTTGCTTCTGCAACACCCTTGGAGAAGAGTTTCCCGATGACGGAGCGGACGAACGCATGGGCATCGTTCGCATCTTCGGGGGTCGCGGTCTTCCCTGTTCCGATCGCCCAGACCGGCTCGTAGGCGATCGTGACCTGCTTCATCCGATCGGCATCGACCCCGGAAAGTCCGATCCGGATCTGACGCTCGAGCACCTCTTCCAACCGTCCGCTTTCCCGCTCATCAAGCGTTTCTCCGATGCAGAACACGACATTCATGTCATGCTTGAGGGCGAGCAGCACCTTTTCGTTGATCACTTCGTCGCACTCGCCATAGATGCTCCTCCGTTCGCTGTGTCCGAGGATCACATCGTTGACCCCGAGATCCTTCAGCATCAGAGGGCTGACTTCGCCGGTGTACGCCCCCCCTTCATGGTTCGACATGTTCTGGGCGGCGACGATCAGGGCGGATCCTCTGGCGGCCTCGAGAACCGCGGGGATCGTGACGAACGGCGGAGCGACCATCACCTTCGAATCGGTGCCGGCGATCGCCTTGACGAGCTCCTTGACGAAGGCCGCTCCTTCGCTCGGAGTCATGTTCATCTTCCAGTTTCCTGCGATATATGCTTGTTTCATGGCTACTTCTCCAACGCCTTGATACCGGGCAGGGTCTTGCCCTCGAGGAACTCGAGCGAGGCTCCGCCTCCGGTTGATACGTGACTGATCCTGTCGGCCAGGTCGAACTTGTTGATCGCCGCGACGCTGTCCCCGCCTCCGACGACGGTGGTCGCACCGCTTTCCGCCAACGCTTTGGCGACAGCGAGAGTCCCCTTTGCGAACGTGTCGAATTCGAAGACCCCCATCGGGCCGTTCCACACGATGCTCTTCGCTCCCTTCAAGGCATCGACGATCAGATCCACCGTCTTCGGTCCGATGTCCATGCCGATCAGGTTTTCGGGAATGTCGATCCCGTCGACGACAACCGCCTCGGTCTTTTCGTCGAACTCGGCTCCACAGAGATGGTCGACCGGAAGGATCACTCGGACGTTTTGCGCCTCGGCCTGCTTCAGGAAGGAAGAAGCGGTTTCCTTGAACTCCTCTTCGAGAAGGCTCTTCCCGATTGCATGACCCCGGACCGCCAGGAATGTATATGCCATCCCTCCGCCGATCACGATCGTGTCGCAGGTCTTCAGGAGGGACTCGAGAACCGAGATCTTGCTGGATACTTTCGAGCCGCCGATGATCGCGACCAGCGGCTTTTCCGGATTCGACAGCAAGGGGGCCATGAACTTCACTTCCTTTTCGATCAGAAGACCGGCATAGGAAGGAAGGAAGTGGGCGACCCCTTCGGTGGAGGCGTGGGCCCGGTGGGCGGTGCCGAAAGCGTCATTGACGTAGAGATCCCCGTACGAGGCCAGGGTTTTTGCGAATTCGGGATCGTTGGCTTCCTCCTGGGCATAGAACCGGACGTTCTCAAGCAGGAGGACATCCCCCTTCTTAAGCGCCTTGACCGCACTCTCGACTTCGGGACCGATGACGTCCGGCGCCAAGGTCACCTTTCTGCCCAGAAGCTCTTCGAAGCGCTTGGCGATCGGGGCCATGGAGAATTCGGGATTTCTCTTTCCCTTCGGACGGCCGAAGTGGCTCATCACGATCAGGGAGGCGCCCTTCTCCAACAGGGAGCCGATCGTCGGCAGGGCGGCCCGGATCCGGGTGTCATCGGTAACGGTTCCGTCCTTCACGGGAACGTTGAAGTCGACCCTGATCAGGACTTTCTTGTCTGTGCAGTCGCACATCTCGATTGTTTGTAAGGTCATTGTCATCCTCTTTCCGGTACTTCAGGCCTGCCGGACGGGACAGGCCTGAAGAACGGTTCGT
>JAAZJI010000103.1 GCA_012800465.1 Spirochaetales bacterium | reverse complement strand
TGCGGTTTGATGATGCTCATAGCCCAACCATACAACAAGGGCTTTTAAAGTTCAATCCACGCCAAAGCGACGGAAGCCCCGACAAGGAGGGTTTTCTACCAGGAAACGACTTCCAGCCCCTTCAGGCCGCTGAGTCCCTCATAGCTTCCCCGGATCGCTTCCAGGCGGGTTTCGCTTGCCCGGATGACGCAGTCCGTACGAGCCCGGTCGATGTTCAGGTTGCCGGCGGTCCCGACGCTTCTGCGCTCCTTCAACGCTTCGTAGGGGTCGCTCGGAACGACATCGGAAAGATGGAGACCGACCTCCCTGTAGGTATCCCGGAAGCTCTCCCCGGCGAGGGTGCGCTTGAGGACGAGGTCGGTCGCATAGAGCTCCGGCCTGCATCCCTTCACCAGCGCTTCCTCGTCGACGATCAGTCCCTCGATCATCACCTCGAAGATTCCCAAGAGGAGCCACGTCGCTTCCGCCCCCTCGAAGAGCGCCCCCTTGGTGTCCTGGAAGTCCCGGTTGTACCCCGAGGGAAGGGAACGGATGATCGATTTGATCCGAAATGCCGACGAGGAGATGACGCTCGAACGGGAGCGGGCAAGCTCCAGGCCGTCGGGGTTCTTCTTCTGCGGCATGATCGAACTGCCGGTGGTCAGCTCCTTGGGAAGAGAGAAGTATCCGAGTTCGGGGAGGGTGAAGATCATCAGGTCCTGGGCCAGCTTGCTCAGGGTCAAGCCAAGATAGTCGCACCCGTCCAGGAGGATCGCCTCGAACTTCCCTCGGCTGTCGTTCGCGTAGAGCACGTTGTTCTGCACCCGGGAAAAGCCCATCAGGGCGGATGTGTACTCCCGGTCGAGATCCAAGGGCACGCCATAGGATGCGGCGGATCCCAATGGGCTCTGGTCGAGCAGCTCGGCGACTGAAAGCAGATGTTTTGATTCATCGGCGAGTTCTTCGGCGTAGCTGGAAGCCCACAGGCCGACGGAGGAGGGCATCGCCAGCTGCATGTGGGTTCGCCCGGGCATCGGGACGTTCCGATGTCTTTCGGCGAAATCGAAAAGCGCATCGGCCAGCATCGCGCCCTTGCGGGCGAGCTTGTAGGCGAACTCCCGCATCCAGAGCCGGAGGGCGGTCTGCACCTGGTCGTTCCGCGAGCGGCCGGTATGGATCTTCTTGCCCGCCTCCCCCACCCGCTTCACCAAAAATCCTTCGATCGCGGTATGACAGTCTTCATCGCTCTTGTTGATAGGAAAATCATCCCGCAGCCGAAGGTCGATGATTTCGACGAGTCCCTGCGTGAGATCCGCTGTTTCCTCCTCGGAAAGAATTCCCAGTTTTTGAAGCCCGCGGGCGTGGGCGATCGAGCCGAGGGCGTCGCTGATGACGAGGTGCTGGTCGAGGATGTAGTCGTCACCGACGGTGAAGGTCTCCATCAGGGTATCGAGGTCGTAATCTTTCTGCCAGAGCTTGCTCATGCCGTCTCCTCTTCCGCTCGAGTCTACCGGGGGTGCTCCACCGTGTCAATTGAAGCCGGATTCGGTACCTTTTCCTTCCGGACATCGTATTTCATCGTCTTCTTCTGCCGATACATCCGCCGATCGGCGAGCTTGTAGAGGGAATCGCTCGAGTCGGAACGGTCGAGCGAGGACAGGGCGGATCCGAACGCGACGGTGAACGGCTTCTTCGCAATCGCCTCGTTGAACGATTGTTCCATCCCCCTCATCCTTTCCTGATCGCATCGCCCGCATATCACCGCGAACTCATCTCCGCCTATCCGATAGATTTTGGCGAACGTTCCATAGAGCGAAGTGAGCAGCCTGCCGATCTGTCTGAGGACGAGGTCTCCTTCGGCGTGACCGTAGTCATCGTTGATCTGCTTGAGGCTGTTCACGTCGAACACGAGGATTCCGTATGATGTTTCTTCCGAATCGCTTTTGGCTAGTCGGATCAGCTCTTCGTCGAACGCCCTTCGGTTGCCCAAGCCCGTCAGAGCGTCGGTGTATGCAAGCGACTGCAGATACTCCTTCCTTCCCCGTTCTTCGAGGAAATGCACGCCCTGGGTGAGAATCTGGGCGTAGAGGATCGAACCGAAGATGAGGACGCCGATGTTCAGCGGCTGGATATTGATGAAGGTCCGGTGTGGAAGAAGAAGGAGCGTCAGCTCGCCGACGATCGAGGCGACAAGAAAGCCGCTGGCGATCAGGAACGGTTTCGCATTCTTCTCGCCATTCCGGTACGCGGAGAACACCGCCCCGAGGAGCGTGAAGGTGTAGAGGAAGAGAGAAACCGCCAAAGGAATGACCACGGTCAGATAGGTGATCACGCCCAGTAGCTGCAGGGCGGATACGACGATGTAGGCGATGGGAAAGAACATGGCGCAGACCATGAAGAATCTGCGATTGGGAATCGAGTACATCGATAAGACGAACCACGTGACGCACACCGGGAACATGTATAACGCGGTCATGGCAAAGACGACGAGAAGCAACTGATTGTGGATGAACAGCTGGGTGGACATGCTTCCGCTACAGACCCACACCCCGACACATAACTCGATCGAACTCAGTGCGAGGGTTCCCCGATAGATCTTGCCGTTTCTGAGGGACCGGGTGGCGATCAGGGCCGTCATCACGGAGTTGATGATCATGAAGACTCCGATGACGAGGGAGAAGCCGTCGTAGCTGAAGAGCTGACGGATCTGGGCGGTCCGGGTCCCGAAATACACCTCATAGAACTGTCCGCTCGATCTCGGCGTGTTGCTGACCAGTTCGATATTCAGTCTTTTCCCCTGGTCCCCCTCTTCGAGGCGGACGAAGTGGTTGATCAGGCCGATGAGGCCGATCCGCCGATTGTCGATGTTTCCGTCGTAGGAGTAGGTCAGCCGGTCATCGACATACACCTTCACCCGCTTCTGGGAGGTTCGAAAGAGAACCGAGCGTATCGCCGTGTACGAGGATGGAATGGTCCGTGAAAGCGTGACACGTCTACCGCTCAGATCCAGATTCTTGACGACTTGAGGAAGGATGAATTCATCATCCAGGACCACGCCGTCGACGCTCAGCGTCCATCCATCCCTCAGACTGGTCGCCTCTCCATCCCAGATCGAGACCATCTCGATGTTCGACACATCGATCCAGGTAGGCACCAAAACGCCTATGATCAGGACAGCCAACGCCAGCACCATGCCCCTATGGATCTTACTCATACCATAGTTTGGCCTTTCAAAGACATTCTGTAAATCACTTTCAAGCAAAACCGTCCCGGATCGCGAATACGGGGTATGAAGTACCTTTTCCCCTTGTTCATCGGTGTCGTCTGCGTAGGACTCGTGATCGGCTGCTCCGAACAGCCTCCCGCCCTGCTCAACATCTTCGCCCAAAGGGACGGCACGCCACCTTTGCTGCTCGACATGGAAATGATTGCTCCCACCGAAGCATGCCTGAGGTTCGATGAGCCCGTCACCATCAAAAAGGATGCGTTCACGATCGAAGACAACGAGATCGTCGATATCGGGGTGTGGGACGAGCTGCTCACCGTGACCTTCAAAAAACCCCTCACCTTGGGAACATTCAGCACTCTCGAGGGAAGGGTTCGGGACCTTGCGGGCAATTCGACGCGCTTCTCCGTCCGACTGTGGGCGAAAAACACGAGAATCCCTTCTTTGCTGATCAACGAATTCACCACAAAGGGCAGTGAAAACCACCCCGACCGGGTCGAGCTCGCCGTCCTTGCGGGCGGAAACCTCGCAGGAGTGACGATCAAGACCGTCAATGACTCCTACACCTTCGGCGATCATCAGGTCGCTTCCGGCGACTACGTGGTCGTGGTCTTCGGCAAAGGCATGGTCGAAAGCGGATTCTTCGTCTCAAAGGAGCGGAACGGACTCTCTTCAAACAACGGATACATCTGCGTTCATGAATCGCCGGAGTGGAACGCCGAGGTGTTGGACTGTGTCCTGTACTCGACGAAGGAGGCGACGACCCACAACGGCTTCGGCTCCAGGGAGGTCGCCGAAAAGGCGGAAGAACTGGTCCGGGAATCCCACTGGAACGGGTCGATGGCGACGAATGCGATCGATATCAGCAGAGCCACGGCGACCCGCTCGACGAACCGCAGTCACTTCATCGATACGAACAGCGCGGATGACTGGTATGTCTGTGCGACGGGCAACGCGAGTTTCGGTAGGAAGAACTCGACGAACCGCCACCCCTAAAGGTACTGGGTGACGAATCCTTCGATCACCGAGAGGCTGGCGG
>JAAZJI010000102.1 GCA_012800465.1 Spirochaetales bacterium | reverse complement strand
GTCTGATCGCCCCGCATGCGGCAAGACTGCTGGTGGGAAACGACCATCGCTACGCCCTGCCCCTGTCGGCGTTGCTGGGCGCCGTCCTGCTGATCCTTTCCGACACCCTCGCCCGGACGCTGTTCTCCCCGGTGGAGCTTTCGGTGGGCATCATCACGTCCCTCCTGGGAGCCCCGTTCTTCCTGTTCCTGCTCTTCAGGAAAAGAAGAACCCCGGTTCTCTAGATCAGGCGAACAGAAGAAGGCTGATCGCCATCACGAGCATCCCGGCGATGAGGCCTCCGATCGCGACGTGGTGCTCTCCGAACTCCTCCGCAGTCGGCAGCAGCTCGTCCAGCGAGATATACACCATGATGCCCGCGACTCCGGCGAAGACGATTCCGAAGGTCGAATCGCTGATGAAGTTCTTCAGGATGAAATAGCCGACCAGCGCTCCCAGCGGTTCGGCGATCCCGGAGGCGAAGGAGAGCCAGAACGCCTTCTTCCTGCTCTTCGTCGCGTAATAGATCGGAACGGACACCGCCATGCCTTCGGGGATGTTGTGGATCGCGATCGCGACGGCGATGCTGATGCCCAGCGTGGGGTCGGATAGCGCCCCCATGAAGGTGGCGAGTCCTTCGGGAAAGTTGTGGATGGCGATCGCCAGAGCGGAGAACACTCCCAGCCTGAGGAGCCGATGCTCGGATGCCTTGTCGACCGGTTCGTTGATGTTTCCGATCTCGTGCGGGTTCTCGTAGGAAGGGATCAGCCGGTCGATGACGGCGATCAGCGCGATCCCTCCGAAGAAGGCGATCGTGGTGATCCAGTAGCCCTTCGTCTCTCCGAACGGGATGCTCAGCGATTCCCTAGCCTTCACGAAGATCTCGACGAAGGAGACGTAGATCATCACCCCCGCGGAAAACCCCAGCGCCCCGGCAAGGAACTTTGGATTGAACTGCTTGGAGAAGAACGCCAACAGGCTCCCGACTCCGGTCGCCAGACCGGCAAACAGCGTCAGACTGAACGCGAACAATACAGTATTCATACGATCATCATCCACCTGGCTTCAAAATGGTTGATTCCTACCCTATCATGTTCAAGCAAAAGTTCATACTCGATCTCAGCAGATTAGTCCAAGCTAACTAATTGGCCTGAAACAAACAAGGCAGGATGGTGTGTTCGATCCAAGGGGGTCGCCCCGCCGTGTGAAACCGGTCTTCCACGTACGGAGGACCGAGTCGTTCTGCAATAGAAGAACACCAAAAACATACCAAAAACATAGTATGAAAGATTTAATGCTCTCATAGTAAAACAAGGCAAATACAAAGAAATGATCGTAACCATAAAGACCCGAAGCAGAATGAAAATGGGAATTGATGGGAAAGGAGTCATCAAAACCGGCAAGACAATTTAGTGGTCATTTCTCCTAACAGGATAGAGACCACTCCTTCAAAGCCTGATCGGCTTTTTCATCATCCGGCCTCCATTCGATTCACTCTCACCTCATGTACAATCCCCCGTTGACATCCAACGCTATCCCTGTCACATAGCTGGACAGATCGCTTGCCAAGAAAAGCACGGCATCGGCAATATCCTCAGGGGTACCAAAACGGCCGAGAGGAATAGTGAGTTTGGGATCATCTTTCGGATCGGTCAACCAGCTCAAACCCTTTGCCATTTCCGTGAGAGTCCTCCCGGGGCATACTGCATTGCTGGTGATGTTGTATTGGCCACCATTGAGTGCAAAGCTCTTTGCAAGATTGATGACGCCAGCTTTTGATGCGGAATAACTGGCTGAAGACCCGCGTCCTCCTCGTTCTCCCGCCATGGAAGAAATATGGACCAACCGACCGTAACACTGCTCTTTCATGATCTTGAAAACCGCCTGTGAACAGAAAAAGACGCTCTTCAGATTGATGTCCTGCATTCGATCCCACTGTTGATGCGTAATGCTCTCGATAGAAGCCGATTCAGTGATTCCCGCATTGTTCACCCAAATGTCGATCCTTCCAAAGTATGCATGAATTCGCTCGACCTGCTTGGGAATGTTGTCAAAATCAGCCACATTGAACACCATCGATTTCGCTTCATAGCCTTTTGTCACCAAGTCACTCTCAAGTGTTTCAATTCCTTCCGCATTGATATCGGTCAAAACGACCTTTGCACCGTGTTCCGCCAACCGGCGAGCGATAGCCGCACCGATTCCTCGTCCCGAACCAGTTACCACAGCAACTCTACCTGCCAATAGCTCTTTCATGTTTACGTACCTTCACCTTTAGTTTTCCAGAACACACCGCAATGCCCTGTTCCATCCTTCGATACATCGTATTCGACCCTCATCGGACATGGTCGGCCGATACTCATGATACTTGTTCAAAGCCTCACGTGTTTGGTCATCATATAATCCTAAAGCTTGACCCGCTATCATCGCCACCCCGAAACAGGTCATCTCCTCATGATCGGGCACATGGACCGGACAGTTGAGGATGTCGCTTTGAAACTGCATGAGATACCTGTTTTTGACAGGACCGCCTGCGGCTTTCATGAATGGAATAGCGACCCGGGCATCCAGCGACATTGCTGAAACCACATCGGAGACCTGATATGCGATGCTCTCCAAGCAGGCTTTCACCAGCTCGGCTT
>JAAZJI010000012.1 GCA_012800465.1 Spirochaetales bacterium | reverse complement strand
GGTTGTTCGAGCTCCGGCGGGACGACGGAGAGGGCGAAAAGAGAGAACGAAAGCACAAGGAGGATGGCGACGCCGATCGATCGTTTCATGATTCGCAGTATACCAGATGAACGACAGTCTTCCAACAGGTTGATTTTTTCTTTCCCGCTCTTTACCCTGATGGCATGGAGCGCAATGTTTCCTCCCGGGCGATCGTGGTGCACAGCCGGAAACATGGCCGGATGAACCGAAGATTGACGCTGCTGACCGTGGATTTCGGTCTGATCGAGGCGATCAGCTACGGATCGGCCAAGTCGATGCGGGCGCCGAAGGCGAACGTCTTTACCAACGCGACCGTCTATCTGTACCATAACCCCGTCCGTGACCACTATACCCTCAAGGATGTTGCGGTCATCGAGAGCAACGAGCACCTCCGTTCGGAGATCGGGCTGACCTATCGGGGTCTGTTCATGACGGAACTGGTCATGAAAACCCACGGCGGAGAAAGCGCCTTGGAGTACGAGCTGCTGGGCCGGGGCCTGCGACTGCTGGAGGGCGGGGTTCCCGACCGGGTATTGATCCAGTTCGTGCTTCGGCTCGCCCGGATCCTGGGAGTGCATACCGACTATGAAGCATGTCCGGTCTGCTACAGGGGGTATCGGGACGATGAGACGCTGAGGTTCGCCACCGACCTGCTCAGCCCCTGCTGCCGGGAGTGCGGAGATGCCGACCTCTTTTTGCCCCCGGGAGCCCGTCGCTACGTGAAGCTGACCTCCGCGCTCGAGTATGAAGAGAGCCTGAACGTTCCGCTGAGCGAGTCCGCGACCATCCGGATCAAGGGCTATGCGCTTTCCTACGCCCGCCTTCTGGCCCAGGGGCCGCTGAAGACGCTGCAAAGCGGGCTTCTCTGACGATTGACGAGGATTATGAGGATGGATGAGAGAACATGGGTGAAGGCACCTGTCGACAATGAAGCCCTGAAACGCCTCTTGGAGAAGTATCGGCTCACCACCCTGCAGGCGACGATCCTCGGTCGCCGGGGGATCACCGAAGCGGATGAGGTGAAGTACTTCCTGGAACAGGAGCTCTCCTATCTGCACAACCCCTTTCTCTTCGACGAGATGGAGGATGCGGTCGACCGGATCCTCGCCGCCGTCCGGGAAGGGGAGAAGGTGCGGGTCTTCGGGGATCGGGATGTCGACGGGATCACCTCGACCGCCCTGCTGGTCGAAGAGCTCCGGAGCCTGGACGCGGATGTCTCCTATTCGCTGCCGGAAGGGGACGAGCCCTACGGACTGATTGAAAGCAAGGTCGAACAGGCGGCCGCCGACCGGGTCACCCTCCTGATCACCGTGGACTGCGGAGTCGGCAATGTCGAGGAGGTCGCCCTGGCGAACTCCCTCGGCATCGACGTCATCGTGCTCGACCACCACATCGAAGGGGAGGAGCTTCCCCCCGCCTGCGCGATTATCAACCCGAAGATCGCAGGATCGGAGTATCCCTTCCCCCATCTTTCAGGGGTCGCGGTCGTCGCCAAGACGATCTGGGCGCTGCGGTTCGCCCAAACGGATCTGTACCGCCAGGAGTTCATCCTCCTCCACGCCCAGCCGGGGAACGACACGGTGGTCATCCAGGCGATGAAGGTGAACAACCTGCTTGTGACCGAGCGGATCATCGAGGAGATCAATCCCGGGGTGCTGACCGCCGAACGGAGCAAGGCCCTCGCGTTTCTCTCCTGCAACCTGCCGATCCTCGTCCTGGATGCCGCCACCGAACATGCCCAATTGAGCAAGGCGTTCGGCAGGAACGTCGACATCCACCTGGTCGATATGAGAAGCGAGATGGAGAAGGTGCTTCCGCCGGTCAGAAACCGGGGTCTCTTCGCGCTGACCCAGCTGAGTCGGGCGGTCCGCTACGCCGAGGGGGGCCGGGATGAGCTTGCCGCGCTGCACTCCCTCTTCGTCGCCTATGTGCTGAAGAAACACCCGGCCCTGGACAAGGAGTATGAGCGGGTCCTGGATCTGGTCGCCATCGGGACGGTCGCCGACCTGATGGAGCTCAGGAACGAGAACCTTCTCTTGGTGCGGCGGGGACTCAGGGTCCTCTCCACCGCCCCCCGACCGGGCCTGGTCCCCTTTCTCGCCTCCCTGGGGCTCCTGAACAGACGGATCTCGTCGACGGAGATATCCTGGAAGATCGCCCCGCCGATCAACTCGACCGGGCGGATGGGAACCCCGACGGTCGCCCTGAAGATGCTGCTCGCCACCGACCCGGGCGAGATCGAACGGCTGACGAGCGAGGTGCTCGCCCTGAATACGGAGCGCAAGAGCCTCAGCGACGAGATCTGGACCGTCGTCCGGGACAAGGCCCGGGCGAGCTTCGAGCAAACCGGCTCCAAGATGGTGGTTCTCCAGGACGAACGGATCGAGATGGGAGTCGCAAGCTCGCTCGCATCCCGCCTGGTGAAGGCGTACGGCGCCCCCGCCCTGGTTCTCTCCGCGAGCCGGGACGGACGGATCAAGGGCTCGATGCGCGCCAACGACTCGACGATCCATACAGATCGGAAG
>JAAZJI010000101.1 GCA_012800465.1 Spirochaetales bacterium | reverse complement strand
TTAGGAGGATTTGTGGCTAAAGAAGAAGCAATCGAAGTCGAAGGAATCGTGAGGGAAGCATTGCCCAACACGATGTTCCGCGTTGAACTGCAGAACAACCACGTCATTCTCGCTCACCTTTCGGGCAAGATGCGCAAGCACTACATTCGAATCGTTCCCGGAGATTCGGTCCGGGTCGCGCTCTCGCCGTATGACTTGACGAAAGGCCGGATCATCTACCGCGAGCGATAAGCATACCGTTCCGGCGGTCGTGACAAGGCCGCCTTCTCAGCCCTTCAGGATGACCCAGATCACCCCGCTGCCACCGTAGCGCGCCGGCGGGGTGAAGAACTCCCGTACGCTCCGGCTCAGCCGGAGGATCCGTTCGACCTCCTCCCGGATCAGCGAGTACCCCACGTCGTTGTGCAACCCCTTGCCGACGATGAAGGCGAGCTTGCGGATCCGGTGCTCCGCCGCGGTGGCGAGAAACGCTTTCGCCTCGAGTTCCGCCTCGCCGACGGTCATCCCATGCAGATCCAGCGTGACCTCGGGTTGCATCGTCCGAAGGACGCTCAGGGTGGGCTCCTCCGATCGGGTTTTCTTCGCCTTCTCCTTCGCCGCCTTCTTCACGGCGCTCTCCTCGTCACTGATCTCGTTCCATCTGCGGTAGGTATCGGCGAAGGACCAGCTCGCCGTCCCCTCCTTTCTCCCCTGAAGGGCTTCCTCAACCTCAACGCTCGCCACAAGCTTTTTGGGGGCATGCTTCTTTTTTGGTTGTTGTTCCGCCTTTTTCGGAGCCGGAGGCTTCCGCGTTCCCTCGAACTCCTCGAGCAGGGCGCCGAAGTCCTTCGTCGGCTTGTAGGGGGCGGATTTCCTGACCGGTTCGGAGGGTTTTCTCCGTTTGGGCTTCTTGTCCCTGTTCTCCCACTCCTCCAGGATCTCTCCGAAGGAACGGGAGAAGGTGGCGTCCTCGGAGCGCTTCATCCGCTTGGTCACCCCTTCCAAGGTTCCGCTGCGTTCCCAGCTCTCCAGGATGTCCCCGAAGTCGGCGGCGGGGTCATAGCCGAGGACGACCGGCTCCTTGCGAGCGGAAGGACTCTCTTTTTGAGAGTCCTTCGCTACGGGGCGTGATCGATTCTTCTTCGTCATCACACTTCCCGGACATCCAGAAGCTGGATGACGAACGGTTTGATGATCTCGACGATCTCGCTCATCGGAGCGCCCTGGACCTTGATCGTGCAGATCGCGTTCGTCGGATCGGTGCCCATGAACGTTCCGAAGGTGATGATGTCGATCCCCGCTTCGCTGAGCGCCTGGCTGATCTTGGCGATCGTTCCCGGCTTGTCCTCCACGACGAAGGAGACCCGGACGCCGAAATGTCGGGCGCCGAAGAGTTCAAGAAGGATCTTGAACATATCGCTTTTCGTCACGATTCCAATCAGCTTGTCGTCTTCCATCACCGGAAGGCTGGAAAGATCCTGGTCGACCATCAGCCGGGCGGCCTCTTCGACCGTCGTGTCCTTGCTGATCGTCACGACGTTCTTGCTCATCAGCTTCTTCACGGTGAGCTTGCTCAAGAGATACGCCATCTCATGGATCGAGAGGCTACTCATCGGGGACGGGGTCGCATAGAGGATATCCTTCTCGGTGATGATCCCGACGAGCTTCTTATCCTTGTCCAGAACCGGCAGTCGATGAACCTTCTCCTGCTTCATCAGCGCCGACGCCTCGGAGATCGACATGTCCGGCGATGCGACGACCGGAACACGGGACATTCTTCGTTCTATAATCATATCGGCTCTCCCTCCTCCACGTTCATGGTACATGAGCTTGCGCTCAAATACCACACCTATTCACCCAGATACGCCTTTCGGACCTTCTCGTCCTCCAGCAGATCGGCCGCCTTGTCGCTGAGGACGATCCGTCCGTTCTCCATCACGTACCCCTCCTTGGAGGCGCGAAGGGCGATCCGGGCGTTCTGCTCCACCAGGAAGACCGTCACTCCGTCCTGCTTGTTGATCATGTCGATCTTCTCGAAGATGTCGGCGACCACCAGCGGGGCCAGACCGAGCCCCGGCTCGTCCAGCAGGATCATCCGCGGCCCGCTCATCAGCGCCCGGGCGATCGCCATCATCTGCTGCTCGCCTCCGGAGAGCGAGCGGGTCTTCTGCCGCCTGCGCGCTCCGAGGATCGGGAAGAAGTCGTACATCGCCTCCTTCCGCTGGGCGATGAGGGATTCATCCTTGACGAGAAACGCCCCCATGTCCAGGTTCTCCTCCACCGTCATGTCGGCGAAGACCCTTCGTCCTTCCGGGACGAGGGCGATCCCCCGGGATGCGATCAGGTCGGTGGTCAGGTGACGGCCCCGGGCGGACGTGCAGATCTCCTCCCCGTCGAAGACGATCGATCCTTCGACGAGGGGTTCCAGTCCGACGATCGCCTTCAGAAGGGTGGATTTCCCCGCCCCGTTTGCCCCGATCAGACAGACGATGTCCCCCTCGAGGACCCGCATCGACACCTTCTGCAGGGCGCGGATATTCCCATAGGAGACGGAAATGTCGTTAATGGTCAGCAGTTCTTTCATCACTCGTCCCTTCCCAGATACGCTTCGATCACCAGCGGGTTGTTCTTGATCTCCTTCGGAGTCCCCTCGGCGAGCTTCTCACCGTAGTTCAGGACGGTGATCGAGTCGCAGATGTTCATCACCAGCTTCATGTCGTGTTCGATCAGGACGACGGTGATGCCGAGCTCCCGGATCTTCCGGATGATCCCGATCAGGTGGTCGGTCTCCTGGGGGTTCATCCCCGCCGCCGGCTCGTCGAGGAAGAGCAGCCGGGGATCGGTGGCCAGCGCCCGGGCGATCTCAAGCTCCCGCTGCTTGCCGTACGGCAGGTTCTTGGCCAGTTCGCCCCGATAGGAGTGCATGTCGAAGAAATCAAGCCATTGGAGCGCCTTGTCGTAGATCGCGTTCTCTTCCTCTTTCATACGGATGTAGCTTTTCAGCGCATTGAGAAAACGCCCCTTCCGTTCATCCTTGCCGGTCTTGAAGTGCCGGCCGATCATCACGTTCTCCGCGACGGTGAGATCCTTGAAGAGCCGGATGTTCTGGAACGTCCGGGCGATTCCGAGGCGGCAGATCTTATGGGCGGGGAACCCGGTGATCTCCTTGCCCATGAAGCGGACCTTCCCGCCGGTGGGGGTGTCCAAGCCGGTCATATTGTTGAACAGGGTCGTCTTCCCCGCTCCGTTGGGACCGATCAGGCCGGTGATCAGACCTTCTTCCACTTGGAAGTCGACCTTGTTGACCGCGATCACGCCGCCATAAGCCCGCGTCAGCCGTTCCGTTTCCAGGATCGTCATGTCGTCCGTTCCTCCTCGTCGCCGTAGCGGATCACCTCGCGGCCGAGCAGGCCCTGAGGGCGCCAGATCATCATGACCACGAGGATCAGACCGAAGAGAATCTGCTTGAACTGCGGCGGAATCACGCTGGTCAGGCCGGTGAGCTGGGGGAAGTAGCTGATCAGCTGGATGATGAACGCCCCGAGGATCGAAGCCTTGAAGTTCCCCATCCCCCCGAGGACGACCATGCAGAGGACCATCACCGAGACCATGAAGGTATAGG
>JAAZJI010000100.1 GCA_012800465.1 Spirochaetales bacterium | reverse complement strand
TCCCGTAGGAGAGATGGTGCAAATCCTTCGCCCACGGATAGCCAAGCAGGCCGAGGACATGGAAAAGAACCTTGAAATGGTACTGCTGCTCACTGGCGACGACGTATATCATCGAGTCGAACGACCAGTCCTCGTTTCGCCTGATTGCCGTCCCCAGATCCTGGGTCATATACAATGACGTGCCGTCGCTGCGGAGTAGCACCTTCTTGTCCAGGCCGATCGCCTCCAGATCCACCCACACCGAGTTGTCCGCTTCCCGGTAGAAGACCCCCTGTTCGACCCCTTTGAGAACTTCATCCCTGCCGTAGCGATAGGTTTCCGATTCGTAGTAGTAGTGGTCGAAGCTCACCCTCATCCGCTCATAGCTTTGGGAAAGGCCTTCCAGCGTCCATCGGTTCATCGTCTCCCAAAGCGCGACGACCTCCTCATCCCCGTCCTCCCATGCCTTGAGCATCTCTTGGGCCTGCCCCTCCAGCGAAGGATCCTCTTCGGCCTTCCGATTGTAGAGGACGTAGTAGTCTCCGACGAAGTGATCGCCCTTTTTCCCGGTGGATTCGGGGGTCTCGCCGTTCCCGAACTTCCGATAGGCGAGCATCGACTTGCAGATGTGCACCCCGCGGTTGTTGATCAGGTTGACCTTCCGGACCTCCGCACCGTTCGCCTTGAGAATCGCCGAGATCGACTCGCCGATCGAATCGTTGCGCAGATGCCCCAAGTGTAGCGGCTTGTTCGTGTTGGGACAGGAGAACTCGACGACTATCCGCTTTCCATCGAGCGTCGTGTTATGCCCATAGGCGTCCCCCTCCTCCCTGATCGCCTTCGTCAGATCGAGGGCAAGGGCGTTCATGTCGATTCGGACGTTGAGGTACGGACCGGAAACGAGAAGTTCGTGGGCATCCAAGCGGTTCTTCAGTTCATTCGCCAGCGCCGGCGGGCTCATCCCCAGGACCTTGGCCTGGGCGAAAAGGGGAAACGCGATATCCCCGAGTTCAACCTTGGGGGGCGTCTGGACGATCAGTTCGGGGAGGCTCACCTGCCCGTTCGTTTCGGCGATCTTCCGTAACTCTTCTTCTATGCGGGCTTTCCAACCCGCGCGTATTGCTCTGAGCATCGTATCTTCCTTCTTGGAGCATCCTACAATAAACGCTCCCTACCCTTCAAGGCGGATGCTGACCTCTCCGCTTGACAGGCTCCTCGTCCTTCCCGCCTCGTCGGCAATGACCAGACGGGCGTCATCATCGATTCCAAGCACCCGGGCCGGATGGGAACGGGCGCCTTCATGGACACGGACGGCTTTCCCGACGAGGTTGCTTCTTCTTCGGTAGATCTCCAGGAAGGAACGATCGGGCAGATCTTCGATCCATCGTTCGATATCGGAGACGATTCCCTGCACAAGAAGGTTCGGGTCGATCGGAAGCGGCCCCGCCCCGTCAAAGGCGCTGGTTGCGATCGTCTGCAGATCGGCGGGGAATCGGTCGATCGGCAGATGAAGGTTTATCCCGATGCCGATGATCGCCGTCGCAAGCGTTTTCGTTTCCATCGAGATTACCCCTTCGGTGAGGATGCCACAGAGTTTTTTATCCCCGAGATAGAGATCGTTCACCCATTTGATCGAGGTCTCAACATGAGCAATTTCGCTCAGCGCCTCCGCTGTCGCCACCGCGGCGATCGAGGTGATGAGCAGGGCGGAATCGATGTCCAAGTCAAGGGGAAGAGCCAGGCTGAAATACACCCCTCCCCGCGGAGAGAAGAACGACCTGCCGAGCCTTCCCCGTCCGCCGCTTTGCGTGTTGGCGTAGAGGAGGGTCTTCACCTTGGGAGTTCGCCGCTTCAGCTCG
>JAAZJI010000099.1 GCA_012800465.1 Spirochaetales bacterium | reverse complement strand
CCCCACCCGTCTCATATATGGTCGGTGCATCAATCTACACTCCTATCGTTATATACCATCAAGTATCGTGATCTTTTGGCTCTTCGGCAACCTGCGAGGGCCTTCTTCACGCAAACTACAAAAGCTTTTGACCCCCGTCGATCGGAAGTTCGATGCCGGAAACAAAGTCCGCTTCAAGAAGATACAGAACCCCCTCGGCGACCGCCTCCGCCGTTCCGGTTCTCCCGAGCGGAAGGATCCGCTGCATCCGTCCGAAATACCCCTCGTCATCCTCGGTGGAGAGAACCGCCCCCGGACTGAGGGCGTTGACCCGGAGGGTCGGCCCGAAGGCGACGGCCAGCACCTTCGTCTGCTCCAGCAGGGCGCCTTTCGAGAGATAATACCCGACCCGCGAGGCGGTGGGCTTGGAGACCCCCGCATCGACGATGTTGATGATCGAACCGGTCCGTCCGCGCTCAAGCAGGTGACGGTACAGAGCCTGCGATAAAAAAAGCGGAGCGGTTGCATGGAGATTCATCATCCGCTGATACGCTTCCAAGGTGAGCTCCCCGATCGTCCCCCTCTCAAAACGGGAAGCGTTGTTGACCACATGGTCGATCACTCCATATGCAGTCAAGGCTTCCCGGAAAAGCGGCTCGACCGCCCCGGGAACCGACAGGTCCCCCCGGACGGTCTTCACCCCGTGCGTCCGCTCCAGCTCCCGGGCGGCCGCTTCGCTCGTGTGGTAATGGACGACGACCCGATAGCCTTTTCGGCTCAGAATCCGGGCCATCATCCGCCCGAGGCGTCGGGCTCCTCCGGTGATCAGGACAACTTCGCTCATCGGAAAAAGTATACCTGCGTTGTTGCCGATTGACAATCGAGGAGGTATATTCAGGATAGGTGGGAAATACCGCCGAAGGACATGCAATGAACAACGAACACAAGAACGAGAGCGAATGGAAAGATTCCATGAAGAAGCGATTGAAGAACATCGAACCGGGCATCCATACCGGCGACAGGGGGCCACAGAAGAAGTACACCTTCTCATTCTGGTACTTCTTCATCATCCTGATGGCGTTTCTTGCGATCAACTCCTTCATGGTGGGCCGTCAGGCCAACATCGTCCAGATCGACTACAACCAGTTCAAGCAGCTGGTGGAGAACCGGACGATCAAGCGGGTGAACATCGAGACGGAGCGCTATGTCGGCTACAGCTTCAGCCTGGGCCAGCTGGCCACCGAAGGCATCATGCCCGAAGCAGGCGCGCAGGCGTTCGCCACCTACAAGGTGGAGGATCCCTCGTTCGTCCCCCTGCTCGACGAGATGGGTGTGGAGTACTACGCCACGCCTCCGCCGAAACCGAGCATCTTCAGTTCGGTCCTCTCCTACCTGCTGCCCTTCGTCTTCGTCATCCTTATCTGGCGCTTCATCTTCTCCAAGATGGGCGGCGGGGGCCAGGGGGTCCTCTCCTTCACCCAGAACAAGGCAAAGATCGTCGCCGAAGGGGACACCGGAGTCCGATTTGCGGACGTGGCGGGCGTGGATGAATCGAAGTATGAGCTGGAAGAAGTCGTCGACTTTCTGAAGAACCCCGACAAATACACCGAGATCGGTGGAAAGATTCCCAAGGGGGTCCTCCTCGTCGGTCCGCCGGGAACCGGCAAGACCCTCCTTGCAAAGGCGGTCGCCGGTGAAGCGCAGGTGCCGTTCTTCCGGATGAGCGGAGCGGACTTCGTCGAGATGTTCGTCGGAGTCGGAGCCGCCCGAGTCCGGGACCTCTTCCGACAGGCCAGGGAGAACTCCCCCTGCATCATCTTCATCGATGAGATCGATGCGATCGGACGGGCCCGGGTCGGGGCGGGGATCGGAGGCAACGATGAGCGCGAACAGACCCTCAACCAACTCCTTGTCGAGATGGACGGATTCGACTCCCGCACCGGAGTCATCATCCTCGCGGCGACGAACCGGCCGGAAATCCTTGATCAGGCGCTGCTGAGGCCCGGTCGCTTCGACCGCCAGGTCCTGGTCGACAAGCCGGATCTGGACGGCCGACATGAGATCCTGAAGATCCATACCCGGAAGATCACCCTCGGCGACGACGTGGATCTGAAGAAGATCGCCCAGGCCTCCGCCGGACTCGCCGGAGCGGATCTGGCGAACATCGCCAACGAGGCCGCCCTGATGGCGGTCCGGGGAGGGAGGAAAGCGGTCAGCCAGGCGGACTTCGAGGAAGCGATCGAGAAATCGGTCGCCGGCCTTGAGCGCAAGAGCCGGATCCTCAACCCCAAGGAGCGTGAGCGCGTCGCCTACCACGAAACCGGCCACGCCCTGACCGCCTACCTGACGGAAGGGGCCGAACCGGTAAGCAAGATCTCCATCATTCCGCGCGGCTTCGGAGCCCTCGGCTATACGCTGCAGTATCCCACCGAAGACCGCTTCCTCCTAAGCGAAAGCGAGCTGCTGGTCAACATCGACACCCTGCTCGGCGGCCGGGCGGCGGAGGAGGTCATCTTCGGGGACATCTCCACCGGGGCCGGAAACGACATCAGCCGGGCAAGCGACCTGGTCAGGCGGATGATCACCGAGTTCGGAATGAGCGACCGGTATCGGAACATCACCCTGCCGACCACCCAGAGCGGCATCGACGGGGTCGGCGGAAGCCGCGATTACTCGGAGAAGACCCAGGAGTATATCGACAATGAGACCGCCAGGATCGTCAACGAGCGTTACGAGATCGTAAAGGCCAACCTCGAAAAGAACAAGAAGGCGCTTCTGGCGATCACCGAAGAGCTCATGAAGGATGAGGTCCTCGGCGGAGAGCGCTTTGCAGAGCTTGCAAAAAGCACGGTCATTGGCTAATCTCTAGCTCATGCTCCATACGCCGATCACCGACTGTGAACTGACCCGACACCTCGCCTCCCTCCCTGAAGACGGACGCGAGGTGTTCGTGGCCTTGGATGCGACCGCCCGGATCACCTCGGTCGGCGCGACGACGATGATCAACCAAATGCAGGCTAACCACGGTCTTCAGCCGCTGGAGACCTACGTCCTCGGCCAGGCCTACCTCGCCACCGCGCTGCTGACCTCGCTGGTGGAAGGAAACGACCGGATCCAGCTCTCCATCGAATGCGGGGGCCCGATCGGCGGAATCTACACCGAAGGATGGGCGGACGGTTCGGTCCGGGGATACCTGAAGAACAACCCGATTCCCCTGACGAAAGAACTCACCTCCCTGGATCTGGATGAACTCTACGGGCCGGGGTTCTTGACGCTCAGCCGGCTCCTGGAGGGGAAGAAGACCCCCTTCACCGGACAGACGATGCTCCAGTGGGGGAATCTGGCGAAGGACCTGGCCACCCATTTCGACCAGAGCGAGCAGACCCCCACCCACTTCATCCTCTCCATCGACTTCAACGAGAATGCCCGGGTGATCGGCGCCGGAGCCCTTTTCATCCAGGCGATGCCCGGATGGAACCGGGAAGGGCTGGATCGGCTTGCCGACCTGGCCGATGGGCTTCCTTCCTTGGGAAAGCATATCGCAGGCGGCCGCTCGGTCCGATCGTTCGTTGAAACCCATTTCACCGGTGTGGGGCTTAGGCACCTCGACAGCACGGAGATCCGGTTCTTCTGCCCGTGCACCAGGGAACAGTACGGCCGATACATCCGGCACCTGAGCGAAAGCGACCGCGCCGACATCGCCGAGCACGGCCCCTTCCCCTTCGAAGTGGTCTGCTCGAACTGCAACACCTCCTACCGGTGGAGCAGGGATGAACTGCTCCGGTTGCTTGGCGAGGTGAAGTGATGATCTTCTACGCGACCACCGGCCTCAACCAGGGTGACATCCTCGCCGAAGAGGCCCGCTTGGCGGGTGCGGAGAAGATCTCCCCGTCGCCTGGCGGAATCCACTTCACCGGGGATCTGCGTGTCGCCTATCGATTCCTGCTCACCACCCACACGGCGACCCGCCTGCTCCTGGGCATCTACGAGGACGACGATCTTCGGAGCGCCGACGAGTTTTACGATGCCTCGATGATGATTCCCTGGGAAGAGTGGATCGACCCCTCGAAGAGCTTTTCGGTGACGACCAGCGTGAAGAACGTCCGCTACCTGAAGCACTCGAACTTCGGTGCGCTCCGGCTCAAGGACGCGATCGTCGACCGGATTCGAAAACACTTCGACGGACAGAGGCCGGATGTCGATCGCGCCGATAGCGACCTCATCTTCCACGTCCATCTGGAGGAAGACCGGGCGACGTGGTATGTCGATCTCAGCGGTCAGGGCCACCACAAGCGGGGATACCGGGGGGACCAGACCGACGCCCTGCTTGCCGAACACCTCGCCTTCTCCCTCCTCTATCGCTCCCGGTGGCGCAAGCTCGCCGACGAGACGGGGACCTTTCCCACCCTGCTCGACCCTTTCTGCGGATCGGGGACGATCGTCATCGAGGCGGCGCTCTGGGCGACCGGGCGGGCTCCCGGCCTCGTGAAGGCCCGGATCTTTCCCGTCTTCAACCTTCCGATCCACGACGTGGACCTCTACGAGGAGGTCGTGGACGAAGTCGTCTCCCGAATGGAGGACGCCCCGCTCTCCATCCACGGCTGGGACCGCAGCCCCAAGGCGATCCGGATCGCACAGGAAGCGGCGAAAGAGGCGGGTGTCGATCACCTGGTCACCTTCGAGGTGAAGGATTTCACCACCCTGACGGAAGAAGAGATCCCATCTTCGGCGGGGGTGGTCGTCACCGACCCCCCGTACGGGATGCGGATGGGCAAGTGGGAGGAGACCCGTCATCTCTATCGCTCGATCGGGGACACCCTTTCACGATTCTTCGGCGGCTGGAACGTAAGCCTCCTCACCGCCGACGACCGCCTCCTGGGGCAGATCGACCTGAAGCCGGACCGGACCAACGCGTTCAACAACGGAGGGATCCCCTGCACCCTCGCCCACTACTACATCTTCACTCATGAAGAGAAGACGGCCCTGAGGGCGGAGTGGGAACAGCGGAGAAAGGAACGGCTCAGCCGACCGCTTTCAAGCGGCGCGCAGATGGCGTACAACCGCCTGGCCAAGAACCTCAAGGAGCTGAAGCCGCTCATGGAGAAGGAGGGGGTGACGAGCTACCGCATCTACGATGCGGACATGATCGAATACAACGCGGCGATCGACCTCTACGAAGGAAGATGGATCAACCTCGCCGAGTACGCCGCGCCACCGACCGTCGATGCCGAGGACGCCGAACGCCGCCTCGAGGAGCTGATCGACGCCACCGAACGGGTGACCGGTGTGGATCGGGACTTCATCTTCGTGAAGCGGCGAACGGTTCAAAAAGGACTCGACCAGTATGAGCGCCAGGGGTACACCGACCAGTTCTACATCATCAACGAGAACGATGCCCGGTACTTCGTGAACTTCACCGACTATCTGGATACGGGGATCTTCCTCGACCATCGCCCGATCAGGAAGTTCATCGGCGAGGTCACCGACCATAAACGCTTTCTCAACCTCTTCTGCTACACGGGGACCGCCACGGTCCAGGCGGCGAAAGGAGGGGCGCTCTCCACCGTCAGCGTCGACACTTCGACGACCTACCTGGATTGGGCCAGGCGCAACATGGAGCTCAACGGCTTCGGGGGAATGAACCACTTCTACTACCAGAGCGATTCGATCTCCTTCCTCTGGGACACGTTCGACCGCTACGATGTGATCTTCTGCGATCCGCCGACCTACTCCAACTCGAAAGGCCGGGCGCCGTTCGAAGTCCAGAAGGACCATCGCTCCCTGATCAAGGCGTGCATGATGCACCTCGATCCGGGGGGACTGCTCATCTTCAGCTGCAACTACCGCTCGTTCAGGATGGATGAGGAGGTGTTTGCCGAGTTCGACGTCGAGGAGATCACTCCTCGGACGATCGGGAGGGATTTCAGCCGAAACCCGAAGATCCACCACGCCTTCCTCATCCGGGAGCGGACGAAGGTGGCGGTGCGGCCTCAAAGACCGAGAAAAGCGGTCCGACGGAAGCCGGTCAAATAAAAGGACCCTCGAAAGGGCCCTTTACATGACAAGGCATCACTTAGAAGATATATCCGAACGACATGGTGGCTTCGAGGAACTGGTGTCCGCCGCTGGCGAACTTGTCCAGGTCGACGCCGTACTTTCCGCCGATTCCGAGGGTGAAGTGGTCGGTCAGGCGGTAGGAAAGCGCCGCCTTGGCGAACACTCCGTAGCGGTAGTTGAGCGTGCTGCCGTCGATGAACATATCATCAAGACTGTAGGTATAGAAGCCGCCCCCTCCGAGACCGAGGGCCAACCGTCCGCTTTCGACGTTCAACATCACGGCGGGACTTACGGTGAACGAGTGCTCAAGATTCCTGAAGAAGGTGGAAAGCGCGCCGAAGTCCCCTTTGAGAACCTTGGAGAGGGTGGATCGGTAGGATCCCCTGAGGTACGGGCTGTAGTCGAAATCGAGGTCGACCCCGAGACCGAACACCTTGGCGAAGGAGAGGATGTTGTGGAACTCCACCGTCATGCCGCCCTTCAGGTTGTTGATATCGTAGACGGAGTTGAACCGGGAACGCTGACGATTGTACCCCAGATTGATTCCAACCTTCGTGTAGAAGCGCCTCGGCTCCTTCGCCTTCGGGGCCTTGGGCGATTTGGCGACCGGTTCGGCCTTCTTGACCTCCGGGGCCGGCGCCTCCGGCTGAGGTGGAGCCGGAGAAGAGGCGACCGGAGCAGCGGGCGCCTCGACGACCGGAGGGGCTTCCGGCACGACGACGAACGCCTCGGCTACCGACCGGGTGCTCTCGCTGAAGTGGATTCCATCATAGGACTGCTGCAGGTAGAGCGTATGGTCGACGGTTCCGTCCAATCCCTGTTCGGTGTAGCTCGTGACGCTCGAATCGACGGTGATCCATCCTTCGGGATCCTCCGAATCGATCTGGAACCGGAAGGTCGTGACCTCCGGGTCTTCCAGCAACCATTCCCACGTCACCACGACGGGCACGGCGAACAGGACGGCCGGAAGAAGGATCAGAACCGCAAACAACGCTGTGAATTTCAACTTCATGGTCAATAACTCCTATCTATCGCCTACGACGGGCTACTCGCTTCGATCGTAGTTCAGTACTATAATAATACACGCAGCTCATGAATATAACAAGTAAAGAGCCGAACCGGATACAGGATAGGAGATGATATTGCGATGCACGACCCGATTCGAACGCTGGCGGTGTTCTGCGGATCATCCAGCGGAAACGACCCGTTGTACACCGAGGCGGCCGTGGCGCTCGCCGAGACGATGGCCGATCACGAAATCGCTCTCGTCTACGGTGGAGGCAGCCGGGGGTTGATGGGCACCGTCGCCGAAACGGTGCAGCGCCGGGGCGGCTATGTGGTCGGGGTGATTCCCCACCTGCTCAACCGACCGGATGTCGTGACGCGCAAGGTGGAGAACGAGCTCATCGTCGCACGCGACATGCATGAGCGGAAAGCGCTGATGTATGAGCGCAGCGACGGATTCGTCGCCCTGCCCGGGGGAATCGGGACCCTGGAGGAGCTGCTGGAGGTCTATACCTGGCTCCAGCTCGGGTATCATGCAAAACCGGTGGCCTTGCTGAATGTCGGCGGATTCTTCGACCACCTGCTCGAACTGTTCGTCCACGCGAAGGGTGAAGGATTCATCAAAGCCGACATCCTGGACTCGCTGATCGTCACCGACGACATCTCCACCCTCTTCGAACGGCTCGACCGGTGGGATGTCGCCCTTGGAGACAAGCTTTCACCATGAAGATCAATCGCTACCTCGTCATCGAATATTTCAACGTGGTCGCCGGCTCGTACCTCACCGCCCTGGGGATCGCCCTGTTCAGCGCGCCCGCCAGAATCGTCAACGGCGGCGTCAGCGGCATCGCGATCATCGTCCACCACACCCTCGGATGGGATACCGGGTTCTCCATCCTCCTCTTTTCGATCCCCCTGTTTCTCCTCGGCCTGCTCGTCTTCGGCAAGCGCTATGCGGCAAAGAGCTTGGCGGGAACGATCCTCTTAAGCGTGTTCACCACGATGAACAACGTGGTCTTCGGCTATGAGGGGGTCCTCGATCCGGCCAACCCGCTCTCCGTCCTCTTAAGCGCCCTCAGCGCCGGAACGTTGATGGGGCTGGGCCTGGGGATGGTGGTCCGCAGCGGATCGAACACCGGAGGAACGGACATCCTCGCCCAGGTGGTGGCCCGCTACACCCCCCTTTCGATGGGAACCTCCTTCCTCATCGTCGACGGGGCGATCATCCTCGTCGGGGCGTTGGTCTTCGGTCTTGAGATGGCCATCTACGCCCTGATCACCGTCTTCATCACCAGCGTGGCGATCGACAAGGTGGTTCTCGCCTTCGGGCGGCGTTCGGCGAAAACGGTGTTCATCATCTCGGCGGAGCTGGAAGCGATCCGGGATGCGATCCTCACCGAGCTCGGCCACGGCGGGACGATCCTCTCCGGCACCGGGATGTACACCCGAACCGACCGCCCGGTGATCATGACCGTCGTGGCGAACACGAAGCTCGCCGCCCTGACGCACATCGTCCACCGGTATGACAAGAACGCCTTCATGGTCGTCCAGGAGGCGTTCAACGTGCTTGGCGAGGGATTCACGCCGATCGAGGAGGGAGCGTGGAGCTCCCACCTCGACATCACTCAGGAGCAGCGCCCCTAATCGTTCCAGAGTTGCTCTGGATAGAGGCCCTCTTCGGTCTTTTTGGCAATCTGGAGCTTCACGTTCTCCCGGTCCTCGGCGTAGGTCATCCCGAACCAGTGCTCATCGGTGGTGTAGAACCGGACCTTTCCTTCCCCCTTGGAAACGAGGTCGCCCACACCGTTGGGGAGGTAGCACTCGGTTTTTTCGCTGGTGACGTGCTCTTCGATGAAGGTCTGCCAGTAGCGTTCGAAGGAGTCGAACGCGCCGTGGGCGAATCCGAAGAAGTTCATCGAGACCCACTCCTTCCCGGTAAGCGGAAGGTTCCCGCTCTCCCGGAAGCTCAGAAGGGAGTCGCCCTCATACCCGATCTTCGTGTGCTCGACCATGCTCTTGAGGTAGCCGCCCTCTTCCGAGCAGATCGCCCGGCTGACCGTTCCGATCCGACTGGTGGTGTGCTCCAGGACGTAGCCGACCATCGCATGCTCCGTGGCGTCGGGACCGAGGTCGACCAGATGGTCGTACAGCGTCACGTAGGGGGTCTTTCCATAGTAGTCGTCCGCGTTGATCACCGCGAAGCTTCCGGGAACCTCTTCCCGGGCGCAGAGGACCGCGTGGATCGTCCCCCACGGCTTGACCCGGCTCGCCGAGAGCTCGAGCTGCTCCTCGTTCAGCAGGGAGTCCTGGTGCTGGAACACGTAGCTTGCGTCCATGTTTCGGGCGATCCGGTCGAAGAGGTGGTGGCGGAACTCCTTCTCGATCGACTTCCTGACCACGAAAACGACTTTTTCAAACCCGGCCTCTTTGGCGTCGTAGATCCCATAATCCAGAAGAGTCTGCCCGTACGCGCCGACACTGTCGATCTGCTTGATGCCGCCATAGCGGCTGCCCATCCCGGCAGCCAGAACAAGAAGCGTTGGTTTCATCGTCTTCCTCCTTTGCAACCAATCGGGCCCATTCTACCCTCTCCATGTAAAAAGAGTCAAATCCTCCACCGAGGGAAACCATCTGGTACCGAAAGCCGAAGTGGAGTATCCTCTCCTCATGAACAACCACGAACGCTTTACCGATGCCCTGGAATTCTGCGCCCTCAGTCCGACCTGCCGTACCTGCCCCTACTCGTTGTACACCCGTCGCCATCAGGACGCCTCCACCAAACCGTGCTTCACCTCGAAGGAGGATCTGGAAGCGCTCGAGCGATGGCTGCACAGCGAGGACGGGAAGAACGATCCTGCCGAAGAGCTCCTCTCCGATGACGAGAAATGGCTTCAGGATCTTCTGAAGCTCCAATTCGACGACGATGAGGATGAGCTGGAGTTCTAGTCGGTGGTGACGGTGAACTGGATCGCCGAGCTGTAGGTGCCGGTCGCGAAGCGGTTGGGATCGAAATCGTCGATCTTGGCGTAGATCTCGCCGCTTTCCTGGACACCGAGCTGGTTCGCGTCCCGGGTGCCCGCGCCGACGGAGCGCGAGACGATCGAGGAGCCTTCCACCGCCCCGGTCCGCACATCGCCATAGGGAACGAAACCCGCGGTGAACGGGATCTCGGTTTCAAGATGGGGCGCATGGGGCGTCCCGGGAATCAGGGAGAGCTTGAACCGCGTTTCCGAGCCGTCCTCGCCGGGGCGGATCTCGATCTTGAAGCGGGCGTTGCCGACGTTCGAGAAGAGCCGATAGCGACCGATGGGAACGATGTTCCCCCGCGCTTCGATAAGGTCGACGTTCTCGGCCTCGGTGGAGACTTCGATACGGAAGTACTGGTCCTCGGGCATCCGTCCCTGGAGCGTGAAGGAACTGATCACCGGGCTGTTGGCCGACAGGGATCCGAGCACGACCACGGTGAAGATG
>JAAZJI010000098.1 GCA_012800465.1 Spirochaetales bacterium | reverse complement strand
CGAGAGCGGTCGGTTCCTGGTGTTGAAGATCGAAGATGACGGTTCAACATCAAATAAGGAAGTTCAGGAAGGGCTTGGTCTGTATTCCATCAGGAAAAAATGTGAAGAACGAGATTGGAAGTTCAATCTGACGACGGGTCGGGGGTTCGGAATCCATGTATTGATGGAGAAGGGGAAATGAGAATATTGCTGGTGGACGACGATCCTCTGGTCTTGACGTCGCTGCGGATGATCTTGAACGCCGAAGGGATCGATGAAGTGTTTGCTTCGAAAAACGGTGAAGAAGCGTTTGACATCTATAAGAATCATGAGATCGACCTCGTGTTGCAGGACATCCGGTTGAAGGATGAGAACGGAATCGATATCGCAAGCAGGCTGTTGGAGTATGACAAGGATGCCAGGATCATCCTGCTGACGACGTTCAAGGATGAGGAATACATCAACAAGGCGATCAAGATCGGGGTGAAGGGGTATATCCTGAAGGACAATGTCGATTCGCTCTTCCAATCGATCCAAACGGTGATGGCCGGCAACATGGTCCTGGATTCCGAGGTGGTCAAGGACATCAGATTGTCGGACCGACAGAAACGATCCATCGACGATTTCGATATCACCGAAAGGGAATTGGATATCATCAAGCTGCTTGCCGAGGGGATGAACAACAAGGAGATCGCCCGGTCGCTCCATCTGAGCGAGGGGACGGTTCGCAACTACATCTCGAATCTGCTTGACAAGCTGGACCTCCGCGACCGTTCCCAGATCGTGGTCTTCTACTACAAGAACCTGCATGCCGACTAGCCTTCTTTCAACGAAACCAAGGACGGGATATCATGAACATATGAAACCCGATTATCGGAACTGGGTGCCGAAAACCATGCTGTACGCATTGGCGGCTTCAGCGGTTCTTACGTATGTGATTTCGTTCTTCCTCTGGCAATGGCTTCGACCCGGTTCGATGAAAACCGCCTCGGTCCTCTTCTTCCTTGCCGCCGCCGTCGTGCTTACCGGAGTGTTCTTCTGGATGGCGGGGATGTATCGTGCTTTTTCTTACGACGGGACACGGAGGCTGTCCAAAGACATCATCGAGGGGCTTGCCGAATATGTCGAGGTTCCGAAGAATGGACTGGTTCTCGATGTAGGGTGTGGAAGCGGTGCGCTGACGATCGCCGTGGCGAAACGGAATCCGACGGCCCATGTCATCGGCGTTGACCGTTGGGGCAAGGAATACGGATCCTTCAGCAAGCAGCTTTGCGAGAACAATGCAAAAGCGGAAGGCGTCGCCAACGTGCAGTTCATCAAGGGCGATGCGGCCGGGTTGGATTTTCCCGATGAACGCTTCGATGCCGTGACAAGCAACTATGTGTATCACAACATCACCGGGATGCCGAGGCAGGAGCTTCTTCTGGAAACGCTTCGTCTTGTGAAACAAGGCGGCACGTTCGCGATCCACGATATCTTCTCAAGAGGGAAGTATGGCGATATGCAGTCCTTCATGAACATGTTGCGCGCTGAAGGCTATGAGGATGTCCAGAAGATCGATACGACGGACGGGTCGTTCATGACGAAAAAAGAGGCGACGCGATACTGCTTGCGACACTCGGCGATCTTGTATGGAAAAAAATGAAGGAGGCAGGGAGAAGCGTGGCGGAAGCGACCACAGTGAGGAACGATCGGGATTGGGGCAGGGTGGAAGAAACTTGAGGTACATGACATGGAAAAAATCAGGATAGAAAAGAATACCGTCCAGGAAACACTGATCGTTCCCTTATACGGAAGAAAAATGTGTTCCGAAAAATTTCCGGACCTGTATACGGATGTCTTTGCGGAGAGATTGTGCGATAGGCTGGATTATGACTTTTCGGAATTGGAAAAAAAGAGCAATTCATTTTTCTATGAGTTCGGGGCGCTCGAAGCCGCGATGCGGCAGCTTGATATGATTTGGGAGATACGGGAGTATCTGGACAAGCACCCCCGGGCGACGATCGTGAACCTCGGCTGTGGCTTGGACGAAACGGGAAAAGCCTGTGACAATGGGTCCTGTCGCATCGTCAACGTCGATTTCCCCGACGTCATATCAGTCCGCAGACAATTGATTCCTGAGCAGGAGAGAGAAAAGAACATTGGTTGCGATCTGAACGATCATTCGTGGATGGATGAAGTCGACGGTTCCGACGGAGCGATCTTCTTCGCCGCCGGGGTGTTCCACTACTTCAGGAAGGACGAAGTACGATCTTTGGCGTTGGAACTTTCAAAAAGATACTCCAAAGGACGTCTGGTCTTTGACAGCGTGGGAAAGCTCGGCTTGAAACTGATGATGTCAAAGACGTTGAAGAACATGGGTATCCGCGATGTCGATGGGTTGTTTTATGTGAACAATCCCGAAAGAGATCTGAATTGGTCCGAGGGGATCACGCTTACCTCGAAGGGGTATATGCTGGGGTATCATGACATGAAAAGCCCTCACATCCGTTCTTCGCATCGCCTCCTTGCGAGAATAGGGGATGGAATGATGAAGATGTCGATCAACCGGATGGATTTCGAATAGGTCGCCGTAAACGTTCCTTCAGCCCTTCCACCGGGATGCCTTCGTCGTTCATCGTTTCATCCTGCTCTTCAGTTTCAGGTATTGTACGGTGAATGTTACAAAAATCGACAGATACACAAGAAGCATCGCACCGAGGGTGATGGTGATTCCAAGGCTTTTGCGAGTCGTCACGTTCATGAAGAACTGAGGAATGAAGACCACGAAAAAGATGATGAGCAATGGGATCAGTCTCCCCTTGAAGACCCGCTCCAACATCCGGACCCTCGATTCGTCATCGCAGAAGATCTCTTCGTCCCTCTCGGTACCTTGTGCCGCAGGCTTTCGGAAATAGCTGTATCCGACGAATTCCTGGATATATTCCCAGCCGCAATCTTCGAACATCTGGACATACTCCTCTTTGTCGGCCAGTCCTTCCGCATTGTAATCGAGCTGATAGACCACGTCTTCCGGCTCGCAGGCTTCAAAATGGTACATGCCTATCCCGGTGGTTTTGACCAGCTTCCAGCCGGACTTGTGCATGCTGCTCAGATATTCCTGTTCCTTTACATGCTGGACGATCGAAAAAAACTTAAACTCCTTCTTCGTCATTTTCTGGTACCTCCCGGGAGATGTGATATAAGCGATCGATCCGCTTGAGTTCCGTCTTCAGAACCTTGAGCCCCAGATCGGTGATGATATAGATCTTGCGCTTGTCTTCGTTTCGAACGAACCGGATGATTCCGTCCTTTTCCATTTTCGAGAGACTTCCGTACATCGT
>JAAZJI010000097.1 GCA_012800465.1 Spirochaetales bacterium | reverse complement strand
TCTTCAGGACTTTTATGCGGATCATACCCCCTTGATCGCGCTCTATTGGGACAATCTGATCTATGCGTATTCGTCCGGACTCGGCAATCTCACCGTTGATGCCGTCTTCGGATTGAACAACGTGAACAACTGGATGACCATTTCATCCAGATGACAGGGAAGGGATGATGACGAAGTATCGCAAGGATGTAGTGACCGCATTGCTGGCCTTCTGCTTCGTCATCATCCTGAATTTCATCCTCCCGCGGATCCTTCCCGGAGATCCCATCGCCTATCTGACGGGATTCGCGGAAGAGGATATGACCGTCGCACAATATGAATATTACGAGGATGCGCTACATTTGAAGGCTCCTCTTTTCGAGCAATTCCTCCATTATCTGAAATCTTTGGGTGATGGCAGCCTGGGGTATTCCTACAAGAAGGAGGCGACGGTCCGAAGCCTCATCTTCAATCGCCTGGGGCATACTCTCCAGATCACTCTGACAAGCGTATGTGTTACCTCCATCATCGCTCTGGTGCTTGGATTGTCGTCCGGGCTGATGAAGGGCGGTCCGTTCGATCGGGCGGTCACCACGTCTTCCGTCATCCTGAATACCGTGCCGACTTTCATGATCGGTATCGTCCTGCTGTTGTTTTTCGCCTTTCGGAAGAAGTGGTTTCCCTATGCAAATCTCAGTTCCATAGGAGTACGGAAGGGGACCGTTACCTTTTTCCTTGATCGGATCCGGCATCTGTTTCTTCCTGTGCTTACCCTCGTCCTGGCTCAACTTCCTTCCCGATTTCTTCTGGTTCGCAATCTCGCCGCCAATATTTCAGAAGAAAAGTATGTTCTGTATGCGAAAACCAGAGGCCTCTCCCGTCGGTCCATCAAGTATCAGTACATCTTCCCGAACATCGCCGCCCCCTTCATCAATATCGTGGGCATGAGCGTAGGTTCCGCCCTTGGAGGGGCTCTCGTCATTGAAAATCTCTTTTCCATCAATGGCATGGGAACGCTTCTGACCGAGGCGGTCTATTCCCTCGACTATCCGCTGATCCAGGGAATCCTCTTCGTCACCACGGCGTTCATGACTCTTTCCATCATCCTTTCCGATGGGCTTTGCCTGTTGGTGAATCCAAAACTCAGAAAAAAGGAGAGAACGCAGTGAAGAGGCGCAATCTTCCTCTCTACCTTGGCCTTGCGATCCTGCTTCTCTTCGTCACGGTCGCGCTCGTACCGTCTCTCTTTACATCCTACGACAGAAAAGACATGTTCCCGCCGTGGCAGGGCATGTCTTCCGAGCACCTTCTCGGCACCAACAATCTTGGCTATGACATCTATACGGAATTGATATACGGAACCGGAGACACCCTCTTCATCGGAGTCACCAGCAGCATCCTGTCCCTGGTCCTGGGGCTTGCCATCGGAACGCTTTCTTCTTCGGAGAGCTTCGTCGGGAGCATCTTCACATCCTTGACGAACATGTTCGTCTATCTACCGAAGCTGGTCACCCTGATCGTCCTTTCCACCTTCCTCGGCAGTTCCTCCTTCACCCTGATCACCCTGATCTCAGCCTTCGGCTGGGTGGGAACAAGCAGGGTGGTGAAGGGAAAGATCGTCCACCTTTCCTCCGCTCCGTTCATTGAAAACTGCACGCTTCTCGGCTACGGCAGGCTTCATACGGTTCTGCACCACTATGTCAGAAATCTCCAGGATGTCATCGTCTCCAGATTCCTCGCCGGCGCCACCTCCTGCATCATGATGGAATCCACCTTGAGCTTCCTTGGTTTCGGCGACCTGTATCATCCCACCTGGGGAACCATGGTGAACTATGCTTGGAAACGGGGCGCCATGCTTCGCCATGCGTACAACTATCTTCTGGCACCTGGCTTCGCCATCATGGCGTTGTCCTTGTCGTTCTACTTCCTCAGCCTCTTCTT
>JAAZJI010000096.1 GCA_012800465.1 Spirochaetales bacterium | reverse complement strand
GAGCCGCCTGATCAGCAAGCTGCGGAATCCGGTCACCGGCAACGAGGAGTTCCTCTACTACGTCCAGCGGGCGTACGAGCTGCTCTTCTCCCACGTCTGGGCGGACGCGGTCCTTCCCACCAAGCGCTCGGTGATCACCCGCACCCCCGTCACCGTCCCGGTCCAGAACTATGCGGTGCACCGGATCCCCGACGTCGATTCGATCATCAACAACTCGGTGATGTGCGTGATGCTCCGAGGGGCGCTGCTTCCTTCGATGATCGTCAGCAAGGAGATCCAGGAGTACTCCTCCATCGGATACGTCACCCCCTTCGCCCTCTTCAAGATCAAGCGGGATGATTCCAAAAAGGAGTCGAACATGGATTATATCCTCGATCTGGATAAATCCTATTTCAATCTCGAACAGCTGGACGGCAAGGATCTGATCTTCGCCGATCCGATGAACGCGACCGGCGGTTCGCTCGTCACGATCGCCAAATATCTGAAGGACCACAACGTCAGACCCAAGAGCGTGAAGTTCATCAACATCATCAGCGCGCTGAAGGGTTCCTTGAGGATCGTCCGGGCGATCGAAGGAGCCCAGGTCTACACCCTCTGGATGGATCCCGTGCTCAACGATGCGGCGTACATCCTGCCCGGGCTCGGTGATGCCGGTGACCGGCTCAACGGAAAGGACAGCGAATCCAACCCCCGCAACATCATCCAACTTCTGGCCGACTACGGCGCCGGAATCACCAATCTCTACCGTGCGCAGGTCCGGGAGATCGAACGGACCGTCCTGGAGCGATGAGGTACGTCGCCATCATCCTTCTCATCCTCCTGGTAGGCGGTTGCTCCACCACGAATGCCGATCGCCTCACCCTGGAGGCGCTCGCCCATCTCGATGAAGGAAGGATCGGGGAGGCCCTGCCCCTCTTCGAAGCCGCCCATCGGAAAAATCCGGACGACCCCGCATACCGCTACAATCTTCTCTTTGCAAAGCTTCAGGACAGGGCGTTCGAACCGGTGGTCGAAGGATGCGAAGAGGCGTTCGGCGACCATCCCCTCCATCTGGAATTCCTGTTTCTGAAGGCCCGGGCCCAAAGGGAGCTTAACCGGATTGAGGATGCGATCGAAACGTATCGAAGGATCGTGACGCTCAATCCCGGCGACCTGAAGACCCTTCGCGCCCTTCTTTCGGAGGCGATGGAACATGGACTGCGGGAGGAAGCCGTCTTCCTTGCCGAAACGATGCTCCGGACGGACCCCTCGAACGCGATCGCCCTGAAAACCCTTGCCGAAGCGGATCCCGCCTCCTGGTATGCACCGGTCCATTCGTATCTTACGAAGGAAGACCCTTCACCAATCCGATGAGTGCGCCCAGCAGGATCCAGAGCAGCGGATGGGCCTTCCTGAAGACCAGCACCAGGGCGACGAGAAGAAGATACAGGGCGGAGTCGAGCAAGTCGATCGACCCCTGAGGAAACAGGGTTGCCGACAGCAGCTTCAGCAGCGCGAAGGTGATCAGGCCGACCACCGCGGCCCTCAGGCCGTAGAACGCGCTCTTCACCAGCGGATGGCGGTCGAACTCCGAGAGGAACTTGGCGATGACCACGATGACGATGATCGAGGGGGTGACCTCCCCGAGGGTGGCGACGATCCCGCCGAGGACTCCCGCCACCTGGTAGCCGGCATAGGTCGCCATGTTGATCCCGATCGGACCGGGGGTCGATTCGCTGATCGCGATCATGTCGGCGATCGTCTCGAGGGAGAGCCAATCGGGTCTTTTTTCCGCCAGCTTGTAGAGAAACGGGAGGGTGGCCAATCCTCCTCCGACCGAAAAGAGGCCGATCTTGAAGAACTCCAAAAAGAGGGTGAGATGGATCATCACTTCTCCTTTCCTTGCACGACGATGCCGAAAAGGATGGCGATGATGACGACGATGATCGGCGACAGCGAAAAGATCAACGTCGAAGCCACAACAAGAAGGTAGAACAGAACTGTCGGCAGATCCACCAAACTCTTTTTCATCAGCTTGAT
>JAAZJI010000095.1 GCA_012800465.1 Spirochaetales bacterium | reverse complement strand
CGTGACCACCTCTTCGCTCGTCCCTTGAGCATAGACCCTGCCGTCTTTGAAGAGGTAGATATGATCGGCGACCTCAATCGCATGGTTGATGTCATGAAAGACGCTGACGATCGTCTTTCCGTGGGTGTCCCGCAGATCACGGATCGTGCTCAGGAGTTCCCACTGGAATCTCAGATCCATGTAGGTGACCGGTTCATCCAGAAGGATGATCGGGGTGTCCTGGGCCAGCGCCATGGCAATCCATACCCGCTGCTGCTCGCCGCCTGAAAGCTGATCCACCGGCCGCGACACATACTCTTCGAGGTTCATGTAGGAGAGGGCCCATCCGATCTTCTCCTTGTCCTTCATCGAGAGGATCCAGCCGCTACGATGATAGGGGGCTCTTCCCATCGCGACCAGCTCATACACGGAGACGCCATGGACGACCTCATGCATCTGAGGCAGGAAGGCTATGCACTTTGATAGCTCCTTCGGTTTCAGAGAAGAGAGATCCTGTCCGCAGATGTCCACGCTGCCTTTCCGGGGTTTGATCTGCCCGCTCAGGGTCTTTAGCATCGTGGATTTTCCACAGCCGTTGGGCCCGATCAGAGCGATGATCTGAGATGGTTCCACACTGAAATCGACATCGTGCAAGATGGTGCGCTTTCCATACCCGACAGATAGACCATGTACCGAAATCAAGACAATACCCCTAATTGTTAGCTAAGGCTAACCCTTAGTGGCATGATACTCATACCCTTGGACGAATGTCAATATATGTCCGGAAGCATCCGGTTCGGATCGAGCCGACCTCAGCCGGCGGACAACCCGTCCAGCACGCGTTTGCAGGATTCGATCGTCCGAAGGATCTCCTCGTGTGTGGTCGCATGGCCGGGACTGAAGCGGAGGGTGCCGTGCGGGAAGGTGCCTACGGTCTTGTGGGCGACGGGGGCGCAGTGCAGCCCGACCCGCGTCTCGATGCCGGCGTCGAGGAAGAGCTCATAGGCGACCCGGGCGTTGTCCAATGTGGGGAAGTCGACGCTGACCACGCTCGTGCGATCCTTCATACCCTTCGGCCCGATCACGGTCATGCGCTCATCGGAGAGGAAATAGGAAAGCAGGAGCTCGGTGACTTCATGTTCGGTTTTGATGATCGCCTCCCGGTTCTCCCCGATGTAGTCCAACGCCGCGGACAGACCGATAATCCCCGGCAGGTTCTGGGTTCCCGCCTCGAGCCTGTCGGGAAGGAACTCGGGCATCTCAAGCAGATCGCTCTTGCTGCCGGTGCCGCCGCATGCCCAGGGTCCGACCTCGTTCGCCAACCGCTCGGAGAGAGCCAATCCTCCGACCCCTTGAGGCCCGAGGAGGCTCTTGTGGCCGGTGAACGCGATCGCATCAAGATCGTCTTCGATGATCGAGAGGGGATGGGACAACGGCAGCTGGGCGGCATCGACGATCATCGACAATCCGTGTCTTCGAGCGATCGAAGCAACTTCCTTCACCGGCTGGATCGTGCCGGTGACGTTCGACGCCTGCGTCATGATGACCGCTTTCGTCCTTCTGTCGACGAGGGAGGGGATCTGTTCAAGCAGGATCCGGCCCTCCTTGTCGCAGGGGATGATCGAATAGGGGATCCCCAGATGGACAAGCGGCCTCATCACCGCATTGTGCTCCATCCCGCTGACCAGGACATGATCATCCTTGGTAAACAGTCCCGCGATCAGGGTGTTCAGCGCATGGGTGACGTTGAGGCTGAAGGTGACGTTGCGCTCATCGGGAGCTCCGAAGAAGGCCCCCAGCTTCTCTCTGCACCCATCGATCCTGCCGGCCGTCTCGTAGGCCCGGTCATAGCCGCCCCTGCCGATGTTGACCGCCTCCTCGGTGATGAACGATGCGACCGCGTCCGCCACGGTCGGAGCCTTGGGCCATGAGGTGGCCCCGTTGTCCAGATAGATCGTGTTCATCCCTCAATCCTAGCACAATGAAATGAAAAATCCCATTGTATATTTGAATAAATAATGGTTATAATGGTAAAAACTTGGAGGTCTCATGAAGATTTCAAAAGAAAAGCAATCGCTCATCCTAGCCGGAGCGATCACGGGAATCATATCGGTGGTTCTCGTTCTGCTCGGGAACCCCACGAACATGGGGTTCTGCATCGCCTGTTTCTACCGGGATATCGCAGGGGCCCTCTCCCTGCATAGTGCCGCGGTGGTGCAGTATGCACGACCGGAGATCATCGGACTGCTGCTGGGGGCGTTCCTCATCAGTCTCGTCAAAAAGGAGTTCAAGCCCCGGGGAGGATCGAGCCCGGTGCTGCGCTTCATCTTCGCGGCGTTCGTGATGATCGGGGCGCTGGTCTTCCTCGGCTGTCCGTTCAGGATGG